>JAGRNC010000117.1 GCA_020440935.1 Leptospiraceae bacterium
CCCGTCCTGGAATCAGATTGGATTCGATTCGCTTCATTATCTGGCCGCCTTTGTGGAAGGAGATGCACATCATGCAATCGCATGGGTCATTCCAGGAAAACTGGATAGCGCCACCGGCCAGACAGTTCCCGATCCCAACCTGGAAGACCGATTTGTTCTGCAAGCCGACTACGATGCAGGATTGCTGACCCTGTACAACTATCAGAATTTTATTCTAACTTTCATTGGTTCCTGGGATATGCCCTTTGGAAAATACAGGCTTTCCACACGTGTAGATCCGTCCAGTGGAGCAGTGCTACGTAGTCCGGCTTTGAATGCTCTGGTGCTGGGCGACGATCTCGAATTCTATGGGAAATTCCTCAAAATCATGGGACTTACAGACTTCTGGACCGGCCATATGTGGGTGTACGGCGGAATGAATGCGGCGATCTGGAGACCGCAAGCCGCTCCGCCGGTCCTTACCGGCGAAGTGCAATTCAAACTCAGCGAAGGGGATCATCCAACTGCGCGAATCGAGATCCGGAACGGTTCGTTGCAGCGAAGCGACCATGTGTACGGAATCCTGTTAGTGGATGTGACCACAGGACAGCCTGTGCATGCTCCGTACGGCCGTGGCATCAAAGTGGAAGCCGACGATGGTGGTACCGTTACGGCCATCAGCATTCCATTACCGGACAAAGCCGAACATCCGATGCGAGTCTATCTTATGGTGGATACATTCCCGATTCGTGCAGGCACCCTCTCTTTGTAGAGTGACCATCGGCGGCGCAGGATTCATTGTTGGGCGATTTTTCGGGGAGAGATCGTTGGGCGGCGCCCTAGAGCTGCCGCCTGAGGGAAGCATAGAAGCCTACGTCCGGAGTGGTGGAGTAGGTGATAAAGTTTTCGATAACAGCAATCTCAAGACTGTAGGATCCTAATTCGGTGGACACTCCCAGTGCGATCTCATGCCCAGCAGCAGATAGTTTTCCCCAATTCTTGACTGGCGAACTATAAAATACATATTCACCAAAAATCTCCGCGTCTTCCATCAGGTAGCCCAAACGTGGACGAAAAGCCCATTGCTGCGCCGGTAGCTCCAATAATCGGAATTTCCGATCTTCGAACATAGCATAAGAAAGTCCGGCTGCCCAGTAATAGGAATGTACTTTCTTTTCGGATCGAATCAACGTCGAAAAGGATAAGCTACGGCCAGTATTGCCGGCCACGGTGGCCGATGAACCTTCACTGGCCCCCTGCACAGAAAACACCATAGCCTCAAAGTAATCGCTGGATATAGGCAGTCGATAATCCGCGTAGATGCGCAGCGCTCCCGGCCCCGATCGAGTCCTTGCATCCAGAGAATCTTCGGGGAACCAATCCAGATCGTAGCCGAGGAATGCCGAAGTCTCCGGGTCTGGCAGGTAGGCAACCGGCGGATCAATATCACTTCTTGGATACTTTCTTGGCAGGTAGCTGGATTCGATAACCCTTTCCAGTTGCTGTAAGATCGGATAGTAGGGCCCCAAGGGTTCGTAGCTTACGTTAAACTTATTTCTTGGAAATTCCTGCCTATGTCCCTGGGTCACTAGCGTAGCAGAATGAAAGCGCTCGATTGTACGATCCAGAATCCCTCCCCCCTGTATAACATAGGGAGCCACAATTCCAACACGGAGACGATTACTGAGCCCCCAGGATAGGCCCGCATTTAAGCGAACCTCTTCGCCATCCAGAATAAATCGATTAGATTGTATGGACCAGACGTTCATCCATCCCGCGGAGAACTGTATTTCCATGTCGCCCTTTTTCCAGGGCTCGGAGCCTCTGGGAAGAAGCGGCATACGAATCGTTTGAAACCCGGCCGCATACGGAAATTCGATGTATGCGTGAAGCACTCCGGGGGCCAGGGCCGCCAGAAGTAATACGAGACGGCTACGCCAGATCATCGATCAAAGTTGCAATTCCTGAATTTCGTACTCTACAACTTTTTTTTCTTTCTTAATGGAAGCCATAAGCCCCTTCCAGATGCCCAGGCCGTAAAAGAAATGCACCGAAAAGAAAAGCCAGGGCAGCCGAAAGAAAGAAATCGCCGATCGCGGAGGGCGTAAACGCACAAAGGTCTGGCTGGCGGCGAATCCCAGGATCGATCCATACATCAGAAGAAGAGAATTGTACAACACGAAAACCCAGGAGGAAGCCGATTCCACAGGGGCGCTTAACCATTGCTGAAGTGTCATGTGCTCCACCGTCCAGATTCCGGCGCCAAACAATGCCCAGACCAGCGGAGCGGCCAGAATATAGAGAGCGAATAATGCAGGAATGAAGAAGGCCAGGTTATGCCACCGAAAATCAACGGCCATTTGCTTGAATCGTCCTGCTCCGTACCCAAGAAGCATGCGCACAAAGCTAAAGTAGTCGGGTCGCGGACTACGATGCACTTTGATTTCCGGGTCATACATTAGCTTATAGCCCGCCGATTGGATCCGGTTCATAAATTCGTTTTCTTCGTTTGGATAGAGATCTTCGCGAAAGGCTCCCAGCTCTTCCAGAACGGACTTACGGATGAAAAGATTGCACAGGATTAGCTCTCTGTCGGTGGCTTCCCGAACCGGTCCCGATGAACGATACCGATCGGCCACCGGCCCCACGGCCAGAGGCGAAGCCAGGATTGCCGAAAAATCGCGCTGGATACCCTGCTGCCCTGCCCTGGGAAGGTTCGGCCCCCCCACGACAGCGACCCGGCTGTCTTCGAACAGTTGCATGGCCCTTAGAATGTTTTGCGGTTCGGGCTCTGAATCATTGTCGAGAAAATACAGGAACTCTGCATGGCTTCGGCGAATGCATGCGTTCCGTTGCACCGAGGGCTGATTGCCACAAACCGTCAGAACTTCCACACTGCGAGAACCCGCAGATAGCGCCCGAATGTGCGTCAGGGAATCCTCAATGGATTCCCCTTTGCGATGCGGTATAACAATTGATAGGCCCGGTCTATCCGACATGGGCCATTGCTACTGGTTGGAAAGCCTCAGGCGAGAATTTTTTTGGCCACCAGCCCTGCGGCCCTGGTGCCTGCCTTTGTGAACTCAGAGGCATTGAAGGAAATGTTGCAGCTTGCGTTACACTCGTGGGTGCAAAAGCACTTGGTATCCACGACCCAGTCCGCGATTTCCTTATTCCTTTCGCTGAACCAGAGCTTGCGAAAGTCCATGTCAAAGTCGCGGATGTTTCCGATTTTCTTTTCTGGCCCAAACATTTCACATGGGTACACATCCCCATTCGGATAGAGAACTCCAAAGATCCTGGAAGCGTAGCAAAGTGTCTGAAACTTCTTCTCTTCGTAGGTCTTTAGAATGAGCTCGTAGCGGCGAGTAGACATGGCGGCCAGGAATGGATCGAAGCCGGGAAGCTTGGCATCCATGAGATCGTCGCGGATTCGCTGCGTTACATTGCGAAATTTAGAGATGTCGATGTTCTTCACCGCCGGATCCTTCGGCGTTCCACGAATCAGGTTGATGGTAACATTATCCGGACCCTTGCTCTTCAGAAAATCATACACATCGTCAATTTGATCCTGATTGGTGGCGGTGAAAGTTGTAATGAACCCCATCTTGAGATTCTTGAATTCCTTCTTCATGGGCTGAAGCTCATCGAAGGTTTTCATTGTAGTGCGAAACAGACCCGAGCCTCCCTTGCCGCCGGAGCGAATTCGGTTATGCTCTTCTTCCAGACCATCCACCGAGAAGTTCAGCGTGACCAACATATCGGGACACTTCTCCAAAAGTCTGGGCAGAATTTCCTGCGTCTTCTTGAGATATGTACCATTCGTGGGGATGGTCAGATAGTTGGTGTGGTTATGATTGTAGAATGCATAGGTAACATCGTCCAGATCGTCCCGGAGGAATGGCTCGCCGCCGCTATAGTTTAGCACCGGGAACGGATCCATGGTAGAGGCCATCCGATCGATCTCCTCTACGGTCATCTCCTGCGTCGGAAGATTCAACTCCGCAGAATAGAAACAGTGCTCACATTTGAGGTTGCAACGGTTGGTAACAAAGAATGTAAGATACAGGGGCGTTCGGCCACCTTTGTAGAATAATCGCGGTATATAGCGAGCGAGCATGATTTCCTCCAGTGATCTGTATTTCGCGGATCTCTCTATTTCTGGCAAGTTTGAATATGGCCTTTCTTCTAATAAAGAGAGGCCAAGATCAGTGTAAAGTACCCGGGAGGCCGCAGGCAAGTCTTTTTTGCACTGCACCATAATACAAAAGCCCCCCTTGCGGGAGGCTTTCCTTTTCCGCACCGACTCCGAAGACCGGTCCGGGCGAATTCGATTTCGATCAATTAGCCATTGGGCTGATTGTTCAGGGGCTTGGCCGGTCCAGGCGCCTGGCTACAATCCTTGAGCTGAATTGTGTCCGGATTACGGGCATGCTTCTTGATCATATTTAGAAGCTTGTTCTTCCGTTCGCAATCGGCCTGATCAAAGTCCATGTTCGCTCCGTCGAAGTGTACTTCGAATACGTTTGTGAGCACTCGAAGTTCATCGAAGAAGATATATACGGTTTCCAGCGAAGTTTCTGGAGTAGCTCGCAACTTGAACTGACGGAAGATCAGGTTCTTTGTTTGCGGAAATGAGCTTACATCCTGCGGCACCTGCTTGGGAATCTTAATGGTAAGCGGACGCCAGCCAACAAAATCCACAGAACCAAATTCATAGATATGCGTATCGCCTTTCCAGTCTTCGATCCAGCCTTCCAGAGTGTATTCGTTGCCGCGTCCAAGAACCCATACCGATACCTGGTGCACCTGTCCGGGAAGTTCCACTCCCACGACGCAATCCACCATCTGAGCGCGATTGGTCTGGGCGCCTCCGGAAAGAGCGGGGTTTTCGAAACAAGTCTTCTTCTGATAATTCTGGGCCAGAGCCAGCTCATTCAAGTAAGGCCGGGGCCGTTCAATAGTGTACTGATCCTTGGATGGCGGACGAATGGTGACTGTGTTGTAGCCGGGAAATGTAAAGGCGAACTTCACTCCCAGAACCCGCGCCTGGTCGTAATCCTCGTTCTCCTTGATATCCCGCGGAGTCCCTTTGATCAGCTTTACTTCGCGCTCCGCCTGAAGGTTGGATGCGTTGGGCTGATAAGGTCCCTGCGCTTTCGTATCTTTATCCGTGAGTACTTCCCAGCCATAGCCGCCGCCGGAATAATCGCGATCCCAGCTTTCCACGGTGATCGCTCTGAGTTCCGCTTCGCTAACGTCGCTACCGATGGCAGTCTCTACGCCGGCATGGCCAGTGAGGGCGAATCCGCCAAGAATGGCAACAACGCCCAGGCCTCCGATCAAAGATGCAGTATTCTTCCAGTTTGCTTTCATAGATCTATCCCCGAGTTCGATCCTACCAGTTATCCTTAATTTCCGATCCAGGGTATACCTGCTCGCTCTGATCCACCAGAACCTTGAGGCCATCCACATAGAAATAGAATGTTCCCGGTACTTCATGCACATCGTGCGTCACAAATAGGCTCACGAAATGCAGGTTCTTATCCAATAGCGAATAACGAGTGCTCTGCGGCAGCCATCCTGGCACAGCCACGGTTAGCTTTCTCCAACCAAAGAAATCCAGTCTTCCCAGCTCCAGGTTATGGGTCTTTCCGCGATAATCGCGCACTTTCAGGCTTAGAGTATGACGGAAGTTTCGTCCAAGTACCCAGATTGAGAACTGACGAGCTTTTCCCTTGATCACATACTCATGCGGAGGCGAAACTTCTACACGATCGAATCCACGTTCGTTAAAGAAGGTCTTAACTCCCAGAATGTGATTGGGGTTGTCCGGATTTTGCTGCAGACTGTAGGATTCCTCTGCTGGCGGCCGGGCATTCTCATCGTCCGTTGCGCGAATTTCGCCGCGCTGAACAATCTTCAATGTCTTGGTCTCGCCAAGAGGGCATGTTGAATCGGCAATCCAGTCCTCTGCTTCTTCGAAGTTCTCTAGCTCGAATAATTGCAGAGGGCTTTGATTCGCCGGCTGCGCATTGGGATCGGTGGCAGGCTGCGTTGTAGGCTGCGCCTGCGCTAACAATGGCATTGAAATCAAAAATGCGGCGAGGAGTAAAAACATCCGTGTTTTCATATAAGTGCTCCTAATACTGGTCCTTTCCTTTATCGGTGGAATGCTTCGCAAACCTGGCATACTCTCTTTATTTTTCGGCCGCAAAAACAAAAAAGCAATCGTTTTCTGCCAGCGTGTTTCCATACACAGTTCATGACATCGGCAGTTATCCTGGACGGAATAAGATCTCCTTTTGGTAATTTTGGCGGCTTTTTGCGGGACATAACGCCAGCCGACCTGGCGGCACACGTCATTCAAGGCGCCATCCAGAGGTGCGGAATTCCTGGCAAAGAGATCCAGGAAGTCATTGTAGGCAATGTACTGCAGACCAATGGCCAGGCCGCCTACCTCGCGCGTCATGCCGCTATCAAAGCAGGCGTGGATGTGCGCGTACCTGCCTTAACTGTGAATCGACTGTGCGGTTCCGGTCTGGAATCCGTGGCCATTGCGGCCGCAAATATTCAATTAGGCTACAGCTCCGCGGCCGTTGCCGGAGGCGTTGAGGTGATGAGCCGTGTGCCCCATATTACTCAGTCTATCCGCAGAGGGGTAAAAATGGGAAACCTGGAATTGGAAGACATGTTAACCAACGGGCTGTTCGATTCTATGGCGGGCGTTGCCATGGGTGGCACAGCCGAGAACCTGGCATTGGATTATGAAATCAGCCGGGAAGCCCAGGACGAATGGGCCCTTATTTCGCAGACCCGAGCTGAAAAAGCTCGCGAAGCGGGCTATTTTGCCGAAGAGATTGCGCCCCTGGAGGTGTTCAATGGACGCGAACCAGTGGATTTCACTGATGATGAATTCATCAAGGGCGCGGCCAGCGGGAAAAAGCTCCCTTCCCTGAATCCTGCATTCAAGAAGGACGGCACGGTAACCGCAGGTAACTCTTCTGGCATCAACGATGGAGCTTCGGCCGTACTGGTAGCTTCCGAGGAATTTGCTCAAAAGAATGGCTTACGCCCACTGGCTCGCATTCGCGGCTGGGCCAGCGCAGGCTGCCGCCCCGATCGCATGGGATTGGGCCCTGTATTTGCGATTCCGCAAGCTCTGCAGCGGGCCGGTCTCAGTCAGTCCGATGTAGATCTTTTCGAAATCAACGAAGCATTTGCAGCCCAGTTTCTGGCAGTACAACAGGAACTGGATCTAGACAAAGAAAAAACAAACGTGAACGGCGGCGCCATAGCGCTGGGACATCCCCTGGGAGCTTCGGGAAATCGGGTACTACTTACACTCATTCGCGAACTGCAAAGAAGAAAGAAATCCATTGGTGTTGCCTCATTGTGCATTGGCGGTGGTCAGGGCATTGCCAT
>JAGRNC010000118.1 GCA_020440935.1 Leptospiraceae bacterium
CGGGAATCAGCACGGACTCTTGCGCTGTTTTCGGCTGCGCATCGGGTCCAACCTTAACTCGGTTAAACACGTCCAGGAACATGGATCCGATCAGAATGCAGAACAGAATGATTGGATACCAAATTCCGTAGGCCCATACAATCTTGTCTTCGTATTTCATGTGCATGAAATACCAGAGCACCACAAATGCTTTCACTGTTGCGATGGCCATGGCGATCAAAACGTTGATCAGCATGCTTCCGGAATTCCAGTACGATGCGGCCACAGTCAGAATAGTGAGGCAGTAAAGGCCAAAGCCGGCAATGAAGTAAATGCGCGTGGGAGAAATGTGTCCGCGGCTTTCTTGATCAGGTATATGCATAATAATCTCCGATTAGTTCCTTTCCTTGGATTATTGGATCAGATAGAACAATGGGAACAAATAGATCCAGATAAGGTCCACAAGGTGCCAGTACAATCCGCCATTTTCCACCGGCGTATAATACCAGTGCGAATAGCGACCTTTGGCCATTTTTATGAGGATGCCACCCAGAACGGACATTCCGATCACGACATGCAATCCGTGGATGGCAGTCATAACAAAGTAGAAGGCAAAGAACAATACAATACCGTTTTGGTCGATGGGCTGGCCTTCGAATGTTTTGGGCACAGGCCCAAAAAGGTGTTTCTCATGGTCCACGACGATATTCGCCACGGAGTTGGGAAAAATCCCGTTTTCGAACTTGTGGGAGTATTCAAAGAACTTCACAACGAGAAAGCCACTGGCCAGTATGATAGTAAGCGCCAGCATCCACATCGAACGAGTTCGTCTGCCACGCTGGATCGAGTCGATGGCCAGCGCCACACTGAGCGAACTTGTAATGAGGATCAAGGTGTTCAATCCACCCATTACCCGGTCCAGGGAATGGTGCGCCAGCTTGAACTCTGCTGGATACTTGCCGTGGAAGATGGCGAAAGCAGCGAAAAGCACTCCGAATAGTAGCAATTCCGTGGCAAGAAAGAGCCACATGGCCAGCTTCGCGCCTTCGTAGCCTCCCAGCTCTTCATGAGAGGGATGCCGATCTATTGCATGAGACTGTGACATTCTCGATTTCCTTTTTTCAGTCTATTCTCTACGTATCTATTTTTCGGTCTGGCTTCTGCACAGGGCCTTCGGCCTTCCCGATTCCGTCCGGGGACGGCATTCTCTCTGCCTGCAAGCGCTGGCAAAGAAAGAGGCGGCCACCTGGACCGCCTGGTTTTCGTTATCCTGCGTCCCTTTCTGCAGCCGGGGCTACAGCAGGTCGGCCTTCGGTTCCGTAATCGTATACGTCTTCCGGGAAAGTTGGAATTTCAATAAAGTTCGTTGTGGGAGGCGGAGAACTGGTCTGCCATTCCAGTGAAATAGAATTCCAGGGGTTAGAGGAAGCTTTCTCCCCTTTCCAGGCGCATACCAGTAGGTTGATTAGAACGATTATATAGCCTCCGCCATTAAACCAGGAGCCCACCGTTGAAACGAAGTGCCATGTATGGTAGATGGGAAGGTAGTCAAAGTAGCGACGGGGCATCCCTTCCAGGCCCAGAATAAACTGGGGCAGAAAGGTCAGGTTAAAGCCAAAGAACAGGATCAGAAATCCGATGGTTGCCCATTTCTGATTATACATGCGACCGGTGATCTTTGGGAACCAGTAATGAAGAGCAGCCATCAGCGCAAATACTGTTCCTCCCTGCATGGTATAGTGGAAGTGAGCTACCACAAAGTAACCATCATGCAGGAGTACGTCTGTGTTCAGTACGGCGAGGTGAACTCCGGTAAGGCCGGCGATGGTGAACATAAAAACAAAGCTAAGCGCATAGTACATGGGCGCTGATTTGTAATCCACCGATCCCTTCCAGAGGGTGGCAATCCAGTTGAACACTTTGATAGCAGTAGGAACAGCCACAAAGAACGTAAGGAATGAAAACACATACCGGGACCAGTCAGCCATCCCACTAACCAGCAAATGGTGGCCCCATACAATAAAGCTCACCAGAGCAATCGCCAGAGATGAGTAGGCAATGGCCTTGTATCCAAAGATGGGCCGCTTGGAGAATACCGGTAGGATCTCGCCGATGACGCCAAAGGCGGGCAAGATCATAATGTAAACCACTGGATGCGAATAAAACCAGAAGAAGTTCTCGAAAAGGATGGGATCCCCGCCCTTAGCAGGATCGAAGATTCCAATGTCCAGGACTCGCTCCAGAATCAGGAGCACCAGTGTCATACCAACTACAGGAGTGGCCAGCACTTGAATTACCGCTGTTGCATAGGAGGACCAGACCATCAGAGGAAGTTTTCCCCAGGTAAGGCCGGGAGCTCGCATTCGGTGGATGGTAACGATGAAGTTAAAGCCAGTCATAATGGAAGAAAATCCCATTACAAAGGCGCCCAGCGTTAGAAAGATAACAAGGTTATTGATCCGCATGGAATACGGAGCATAGAAGGTCCAGCCGGTGTCCGCGGGGCTCAACAACGAGATCAGTGCGATCATAGCGCCGATCAGGTATACATAGAAGCTTGCAAGGTTTAACCGGGGAAAGGCCACATCCTTGGCGCCGATCATCATCGGAAGAATGAAGTTACCGATGGTGGACGGGATACCCGGCACGATGAACAAAAAGGTCATCACCGCGCCGTGTAGAGTAAACAGAACATTGTAGGTATGCGGAGTGAAGAAAGTAGGGCCGGGAGCAATGAGTTCCAGTCGAACCAACAGCGCCGAAACTCCGGCAACGCCGAAGAAGGTCATGATGGTGAACAGGAACATGATCCCGATTTTCTTGTGGTCAGTGGTGGTTGCCCAACCCCAGAAACTCCTTCCTACCTGCAGGTAGGGTGTTGCATCCGCTGCGTGTCCCATATATTAGTTCCTTCTACTACTACTTCAAATCCAAATTAGGTTATTTCAATGTCTTAAAGAATAGAATGACCGATTCAATTTGCTCATCGCTCAAATCCTGCGGTGGCATAAGGTTCGGAAATCCTTCATGAATCTTGGCGCCCGGATTGAGGATGGATTCGCGAATGTAGTTTTCATCCGCGACTACCTTGGTGCCGCCTTCGATGGGGCGTTCCGTGCCATACAGACCCTTAAACGATGGACCAACGACGCGCGAGCCGTCGATACTATGGCAGCTCTTGCATCCTGCAGAGTTGTAGATCTGTTGTCCCATGTCAGGGCTGATATTATTGGAGGCTTCTTCCAGTTCGGCCATTTTGGCTTTGAAGTGCTCCGGTGTTAGTACGATGGCTTTGGCCAGCATGTAGCTATGGTCGTTACCGCAATATTCTGTACAAAAAATGTTATAGGTAGCGCAGGTTCCAGGCTCGTAGTTGAGGCATTCATCTGCCATTTGTGGGATCTTTTCCTGCTGAGCTTCTGTCAGCCGGCTGCGCTCTTTGCGCTGGTCTGCAGTCATAGCTTTTTGCCTGGGACTGATGAGCGGAGTGAAGGTAGTGTACGTGTAGATGTGGCCCACCACATCTTCTTTTACTCGAAAGTCCGGCACGGAGAAGCTGTGGATTACATCATGCGATTTCATGATGAGTTTTACCGGACGATTGGCTTCTAGATACAGTTTGTTGTAGCTTTTGAGCGGGCTTTTCTTGCTGGTATCTTCGCGAAGGCTGGCAGGATACTGAAATTCCCAGGCCCATTGCTTGGCCCAGACATTAATCTCTCTAGCATCCGCCGCGACAGCGCGCAATCCCATGAAACCTTGCAGTCCCACTACGTAAAGGCCCAGAAATACAATCGAAGGAATGGTAGTCCAGATGACTTCGATTGTATGAGAATTTGCTTTTCTGGAGGTTACGTCGTTGTCGCTGCGACGGCGATACCGTATAATGAAGTATACCAGAGCAGCGTTTGTTAATACAAATGCGATGACTACAATGAGGTTAACGAGATCCATTGCGAAGTTCGTGCTGGGCGCATGATTGGATCCGTTGTCTAAAAACCACTCGAGCATTTTTTCCTACCTTTTTCTCCAGGATTCTGTTTTTGGCGAACCGCTCAAGTATTTCTTTCCTTTCGGTAGAGAAAAATCACCAGACCGACGAGAAAGGCGATCACTACCAGCGCCATAATCTTCATTACGTTCATCACATCGGTTGTGTATTTCCCTTTTTGCGGATCGAATCGAAAACAGGTGAGCAACACTGCATCCGTCAGGCTGCCAATCTTGCCGCTGGAGGCTTCTACCAGCGCCAGGCGCATATCGGTAGGGTTGTAATCAAAACCAAAGAGATAACTGGATACCTTGCCTTCGGGAGTGATTAGAATGATCGCAGCCGGATGACTGAAGGAGCCCTCTGTGTCCTTCTTGTAGCTGTATCCTACGGAATCCAATACTGCATGGATGCTTTCTCGATCGCCCGTCAGAAACTCCCAGCCTTCTTCGGTGACCTTCTGGCTCTTAATGGTACTTCTGTAGCGGTCGCCCTTTTCTCGAGCCAGCTTGGGAGTGTCTTCTGGATTGAAACTAAGCGAAATAGCCCGGTAGTCTTTACCGGGCTTCAATCCGCTTTTGCCCATCTGATTCATGGCCTTGGACAAACCATTGAATACCAGGGTGCAAAGCCTGGGGCATTCGAAATACGAGGGTGCAAGTATCACAGGCATGCGCCCCGATTGGAAGAATGAGTCTAGTTTGACTTTCTCCCCTTTTTCATTGTAGAATTCCGTATCGAGTGGGATCTGTGCGGAAAGTTTCTGGTCGACGCCAACTCCTTCTGGAGTGCGGGTCTTTTCGGCCAGCAGTGTTGAGAATGAGGCCCCGGTCAGGGCCAGCATCGCTAAGATAACAAGCCTGCGGAAATTTTTCATATACCTGGTCAAAAAAGCGTTGAAGGGCCTCTCCGTAAAGGACATAGTGCGGCCAAAGGAAAAGAAATGATAAGCTTCAGACTAAAATCGCATTCGCTGCTTCTTGCGGCCCTCATCTCAATTATCTGGATTGCACAGTGCAGTTCCGGACAGACCACCGAGGAGCAACCACAACCTACAGAAAGGGGAAGTCAAGAGAGCCTCACTGGTTGTGTCGAGGGAGACTGCGTGAACGGGAACGGCACGTATGTGTACGATACCGGAGATACATACAAAGGACCGTTCAAGAACGGACTGCGCGAGGGAAGCGGCACCATGCGCTATGCAAACGGCGACATTTACAATGGAAGCTACGTTTCGGACAAGCGAGTGGGCGAAGGCACCTACACATTTGCCAATGGGGACGAGTACAAAGGTGAGTTCCGCGATGGACTGCGTGGTGGACAGGGAACCTACACCTGGACCGAGGACAGCGCAATGTTCAAAGGGGAATTTGCAGAGGACGGTCAGCAGGGCAAAGGAATCATGAAGGTTGGCGAAAATACCGCCGAATGCGTTCTGGAACAACGAAAAGTAATCTGCGAGAACGGAACCACGCGGAAAGTAGAAGGCGAAGGAAAATAGATTTGTCTTTTGCACCAAACGAGGCCGAACCGCTTCGCATGAACGGAAATTCCAGGGCCTATAGTATTGGAGCCCTGGTTCGGCGTAGCTGGCATTTTCTCGCAGCGCTTGGATTGGTTACTTTGGTCCTTTCCTGCCAGTCTATTCCCGATGGCAAGACCGGCGAATCGGCCGAGAGTCTTGCCGATCAAATGCTTGCGGCGGCAAGTCTGGAAAAATGGAACAATCTGCAATGCGTTACTTTCCGATTCAAGGGAGCTAATCGTTACGTCTGGGACAAGAAGCGAGGATTCGTTGAATACGTCCATGAAGATAGAAGAGTTCTATTCTCTAAGAATACTTTTCAGGCCGTAGCATTCGACAAGGGAGAATCCATTACTGGCGAAGAATTGAAGGAGGCTCTGGGTAAAGCGAACGCCTCCTTTATTAACGATTCGTTCTGGTTGCAGCCAGCCTACCATATTCGTTCGCCAGGAACAAAGCTCTACTATATAGATGACCATACCCTGCGGGTGACGTTTAGCTCCGGTGGGGTCACTCCCGGAGACACTTACGTCTTTCATCTGGATGATAAGTACCGAATCAGCACCATGGAGATGTGGGTATCGATCCTACCCATCCCGGGAGTTGATGCTGATTTTTCTGATTACGTTGATCATCCGCCCGGAATCGAAATTGCCGCGCAACGAAGTATCCTGGTAATGGGCATTCCCATCGATGAAGTGGCTTTTGCAAATGCTGGCGGCGATTGCAGCGATCGCTTCTCGCCGCTAATCGCTGCTTTTCCTGATCTTGCTCAATAATTATCGCGGGGCCCCTGGGAATCCCTTTCAATAAGGGGTCTGGGAGGCCCTGTCCTTGCTTGCGATATAGCGTTCTGAGCGCCACGTGGCCCCGCACCCGACATCGCTACGCCCGGTACCTCGGATCGTTCCAGGCGGTTAATCGGAAAACCGGACTACTCTTCTTCTTCTTCGGAGGGGACTTCGACGGTTTCGGCACCGTATACTTCTGGATCAGGAACCAGGGAGGCCGCATCAACAATCATATCTGGATCGTCCATGCTCAGCCCTTCTGCTTTGCGCTGGGCCTTTTTCTCTGCCTTTGCTTGCTTTTTATCCCTTTTGTTTTTCTCCCGAATTCGTTTGCCCATGGTGGGCCGTTGTTTTCCTGCCATTAATCTTCCTTTGCTCGCCTGTATCTTTGGTGGGACGACCGGCCGAGCAATGCCGGTTCCTGTATATTACCCGCTTTCCGCTGCTCCGCTGGCGCATCCGGGAGCGATAGAATTTGGCCGATGGCCAGTAGGTCCGGTCAGGATAGCACAGAATCAATTCAAAAGCAAGTAAGAACTTTTTAGCGCCGGAGTGCTTGCTCGGAAGCGATCATTTGCCGTTCTTGGATACCTCCCGAGCAAGGGCGGCGGCCGTGCGCGCAGGCTGAATCAGCGAAGCGATGCAAGCAACTTGCTCAGATCCGATTCTACAGTGCCCAGGTCTTTTTCGAAGCGCACATTATAAATGCCTCGCAGGTATCCGTCTGCATCCACCAGGAATGCCTGCTCGGAATGCAAGAATTTGCTATCGCCCTGCGTGGTTTTTGTGTCCGTATCGGCTCCGTACGAATCGCGCGCCAGGCCGTAGATCTCCTGTTTGTCCCCGGTGAGTAGATGCCAGTCCGGATGAGTGATTCCCATTCGTTTCGCATAATCGGTGAGCACCGCCGGCGTGTCCAGGTCCGGGGTGATGGAATAAGAGACCATGCGAAAATCCGGATTTCCCGCGAACTTAGTATTGATCTTTCGCATATGAGGCATGGTCATGGGGCATATACCGTGGCAACGGG
>JAGRNC010000119.1 GCA_020440935.1 Leptospiraceae bacterium
ACGATGGAACCATTCGAAAGTGGTTGCACAAGTTGTGCCGTGGATATCTTACCATGGGGCAAAAATACAATGACCGGCACATCGGCAGCCGCTGCATAGGCTGCCAGTGCGGCCGAGGTATCGCCGGTGGAAGCGCAGGCAACCGCGCGAATACCCAGACCTTTTGCGCGAAGCGAAACGACATGACTTACCAGCACAGTCATTCCAAGATCCTTAAAAGAACCTGTATGCGATACGCCGCATTGCTTCACCTGCAGCGAAGAAACGCCCCAGTGTCGAGCCAGACGAGGTAGTTCGATTAGCGGAGTGGCGCCTTCGCCCAAAGATACCACGTGGCTGGAATCAATTTCCGGAAGAACCCATTCTTTCTTTCCCCATACTCCGGATGAATACGGATACGTTGGATGACCAAAGCGCGAAGCAAAGCCATCTTTCCATTCCTGGGCGGGTACCTGCTTGAGCGCTTCCAGATCGTGCACTACGTCGACCAGACCGTCGCATTTCTTGCATCGGTATAGAACCTGGTGCAAATCGTACGTCGTATTACATTCGATGCATTGCAGATGCGCTTTGAATGGCCGGGGTCCCCGAATCTCCATGGTTGTCAGAAAAATTCCAGTTTCAGGATGCGGAAGCGTTTTCCTCTTCTACCTTCAGGCGGCTAAAAGAGAACACTCCCTTCTTGTTTCTGGATTTGGAATCGAGTCCTGGAAATACTCTTTTTAGCTCCAGCACAAATTTCATCTTTTCCTCGCCCATTCGGTTCATTACAAAGCGCGTGGAAAGTTCGAATTCAATGTATTGCACCGGGCGACCGTCCCTTACCAGAGCCACGACGCGAAAGCTCGCTGGATGCCCGATCAGTTCCCGGCTCTCAAATACTTCCCGACCTTTGAGGTTTTCCAGGTGTCGCGCATGGGGCGGGCGAAAGAATACCGGTCCTCCGGAGTCGACAGTAATCTGGTATTCTTCTAAATCCCTTTCCTTCAAAAAAGTCAGTTTCAGATGGTCTTCGCGGATTCCCACCATCCGCGTGGCAATCTGCCCGTCCACCTGGCCGATCACCACTTCCCTCTTTCTTTCTTTATGGTCGATGATTACATCGTAGGTAAACCCGGCCCGAGGTGGTGGGGCATTGCGGTCCTGCATTGTTTCCAGAACCGGGGCAATTATGAAGCGAAAGAATGCGTAAAGCAGGAAAAGGGCCGATGAGATGGTCAGTATCCAGATGACCCAGTCCACCATGGGAGGAATTACAATGGCCGGCGCCATATTAGATCTTCTGTTCTTTGATAAATTCCATGGCCTTTCGTTTGGCTTCTTCGGGACTGAGGCTGGGGTCCCGATTGATGCGCCATTGGTAGCGCACCTTGAATTCCCGGGGCTGCACAATGCCAGCCTTGAAGCCAAATTTGTATCTCAGCAAGTCGTCCCGAAACATGATGCTTGCCTGCCAGGCCCGGGGAGACTTTCCGCCCTCGTAGTCCACATTTTCAATCAATCCGGTCTGAGGATTCAGTTTTACTCGGAGTAACCCTTCATGATTGGAATCCATGAAGTTCCATTTCTGGTTGTATTCCTTGAATAACTTGTGGCTCAATTCCTGGGCTTTGGGATCTGGCTTGGCGTAGATTAGATCGTTTGCCGAAACCTGACGCAGAATGTATTCGTCTTCGGTGATCAGGATTCGAAATACTTCGTCTTCCACCGGTTTTTCCTGGAAGAATGGATCGTCCTGGGCGGTGGGCGCCTGGGTCGTTGTGGTGAATAGGTGGCAGGCGCTGGCGCTCAAGGCCAGTAAACAAATAAAGTACAGGATGGCAGATCTACGCATCAAGGGTCCCCAGTTTTTCTCCACAATTACAGACGATAGCATGGAAGTCAAGGATCGAGATAGGCGAGCATTTTTTCTGCTTCTTCGGCATCGTCCGGTGCAGTCACCGATTGAAAGGAGTACTGCACATCCACCGGAGAATGGGAAAGCAGGTTCAGTCGTTTGAACTCCGCCTGAATCTTCCGAACAAATATGTCCGCCTCCTGGCTGTTTCGGCCGGGAAGAATCAGTGCGAATCGACCCTGCCCCACGCGTGCCAGAAAATCAGAATCGAATAGCAATCCACCAATGGACCTGGATAGATCCAGCAGAAAGGCGGTGACGCTTTCGGGTTCGTTCAGCGAGAGTAGCCGCTTCAGATTCTTTACGCGTACTTCAACAAGCGAAACGGGAGTCTGGAACTCGGCGGCCCGGTTCAGCTCTTTTTTGAGACGGTCCACTACCGGACTGAATGGATCCCGGAAGAGGGTTTCCCGTTCGCCGAGTATAATACAGTTGGCAAATACAGGCGCAAAGAACTCGGCAGTGGCCAGCGCCAGTTCACGATCAAATTCGGTCCAGGGCTTTTCGGTTCGATGAATGGTAATGAATCCCACGAGCCAGTTTAGATTGATCAATGGAACAATCCAATAATGTTGCATTAGCGCAAGATCGTCGTTCGAATAGGAACTGGTAATCTCATGATTCTGCCGAAACCCTGCAAAATCGTAGAGCCTGGTCAGATTGGAGACAGTACCTACCAGTTCGGAGCTCACAGATAACCTGAACTTCTCCAGCGATTCCGGGCTAATCTCATTGCCTGCAAAGATTCGATATTGCTGCTCGGCCACATTCAAGAGAATGAGCGATGCGCTTCTAACTCCGAAGTCCTGCTTCAAGTGCGAAAGCAATACATCATACAAGTCATCCAGGTTCTTGACCTGACCGGCTTCGCGACTGGCGCTCAGAATTCTCTGATAGATATCCAGCCTTCGAGCATTCTCATCGCTCTTTTCTTCTCTTTGTAGCCGCTGGCGGATTCGCTGCAACGTTCCGGCCGACATCTCCCCCAGTAGCTTCAAATATTCGAGATCATCCAGGGAGTAATCCACTCCCTCCATATTTGCCCCGATGATAAGAATGCCTTCCAGCTGACCCGGATGCCCAATGGGCGCAACGACCTGCGCATCCAGAGCGCCCAATATCTCTTCTTCCATGGCGCTCAGGGCCACCGTCGGTTTTCTGAATTCCTGTGCGTAGTGGATCTCCGATCGCGAAAGCAATCGATCGTAGATTTCATCGCCGGGTTTGAGAGCCCAGTGTTCTTTTTCGATGATTCCAATGGCAGTGGCCGGATAGAAAATCTGACCGGCGCCGCCATTATGGGGAGCAAATAATATGACTTTTGATGCTCCCAGCTGACCAAGAATGGCATAGCCCAGCGACTCCCAGAAATCCTCCAGCTCGTTGGTATCCTGCAGCTCGCGGAGCAAATCGAAGAGTGCCATGTAGTGGTCGATTTTTCGCTGACTGGCAATGTGCGCTTCGGCTGGAAGCGTCGTCATTGGATGCGTGTCTTCGTACAGGAAGCTTTCATCGCGGCTGGTGGGTGGCGCATCTATGGACTGAATCGAGTGCGCCTCCTGTTCCGCTTCTTCCAGGGCTTCCTCTTCCCAGCGTCCAAACGGATCGTTGTCTACCACGGTTTCTTCGGTCGGCCTGGCCGGATCTTCGCTATCTTCAGGCTCTCGGTATGTAAGGTCCAGATCGGGAAATTCATCGGAGCCGGATTCTGTGTCCGGTTCGGTAGCCAGCGGATGCTCGGCTCCCGCATCGCTTTCATGCAGTTCGGACTGATCTACATCGGAGAAATCCGAGTCAAAAGTAAAATCGTCTGCATCTTTGTCGGCTTCGGAGTCAGCGCTTGCTTCTGCGGATTCGAAGGATTGATCCGAATACGAGAATGCATCGTCGTCGGGCAGATGAAAATCCCCTGCTCCGGATTCGTAATCCTGCATGGCTTCCGAAGAAATCTCGGGCTCGGTCGAATCGAGGGCAAACTCATCCTCCCGATCCAGCGCCTGCCGAGCAATGGTATCGAATTCATCTTCGGGTAGGAAATCAGCGGAACTGGCCAGGTCCCGGTTGGTGTCAAAATCGTCGGCAAATCCCTGTGTGCCAGAGGGCTCGCCGTGCTTCGCAGTCTCTGTGTCTGGCTGCCGGCGAAACTCCTCTCCAGCCGATGTGGATGATTTGCCTTCCCCGGATACAGGAGCAGCCGGTCTCGTTTGCGATGCGAACTGTTCTGCGGATTCGGGTGCCCTGGATGCGCTTCCTTCGCGCATTTGTTTGGCGCGTTGGAACAGTCCACGCATCCCCTCGCGCATGGAACGCGCGCGGGCCAGTAATCCTTTTCCTTCGTTGGGCTGCGATGCCTGTGTCTCTTTGTCCGGGGAATTCTGTCGGGCCGATTCGGCTCGTTTCAACAATCCTGAAGGATGTGATTCGCTGGACTGTGGGGTTGCGGGTGCGCCTGTTCTGTTTCCGCCGTATTCGCTGGATGCCGGTTGTTCAAAGGTCGCGGCCTCATCCAGCAGCGACTCTTCGGCTTCTTTCAGGGAATTGGCGCGCTCCATCAGCCCGCCCGTTTGTTTCAATTTTGAAGCTTTGTCCAGTAGCCCCATCGATCATTGTATCCCAAGATCCTGCATTACCTTTTTGTAGAGATCAAAATACTCGGATCGGCTGAATTCGCGCACGGTATCTTCGGGTAGCTGGTCGAACAATCGATCCAGGTAGGAGATCATCTTTTTCAGTTCGTCCTTGTTTACACCTTCGGAAGCAGAAATGGCCTCCGCCATGGATTCCTGCCGCTGATCTCTTACAATGTCTTCTTCGGGTTCGTCGATGACGATGGCATTTCGCTCGCGCTCCTGCTCGTGCAGAACGGCCTGCTCATCGGGAGCGCCCGAATCGATGCCCACTTCATCAATGGCTTCTTCGCTAACATCTTCGAGGATGTTGTCTAACTCGGAAGCGGAAAGAGCGATGGTTTCATCTTCATCGTCATCCAGTATGGACGGAGGGGCTGCAATTTCATCGGAATCGTCCAGAGCCCCAAAATCTGATTCGCCTTCGGAATCAAATCCGGAATGGTCTACAGCGTCAAAGTCAGAATCGGCGGATCCAAAATCGCTGGCGCCCATGGCATCGGAATCGGGCTCATCGAAAGCCATTGCCTCGGCCGATTCTGCGAGATCATCTTCGGACTCTTCGCGATCGGATACGATGTTTCCCAGTTCCTCGGGAGTCAATGTAATGGACTCGTCTTCCTCCGAATCCAGCACCGATAGAGGTGGAGCGGCAAATTCTTCTTCGGAGAAATCCTCTCCTTCCAGAACTGCCTGGCTCAGCTCATCGTCACTAATGTCCAGGTCATCGTCTTTTAGTTCAATGGGTTCAGAATCGTCGCCGGATAGAGCAAAAGGATCGCCCTGAGACTCATCGCTGGATTCAAGCTCGTCTTCAAAGACCGGAAAATCTGTATCTTCTACAGCCGAGGAGAATTCATCCCCGGATTTCATCATTAGTTCATCGTCCGAATCGGAAGAGCCACCTATGGCCACATCAAAATCGTCTTCTTCAATGGCGCCCAGATCGTCTTCGGGCATCGTCTCCATCTCGGAGCGAGCTCGGCCTTCTTCTTCGGGCAGAAGTCCTTCGGCAAACTGCGGATCGCCGTCTTCCACATCCTCCAGGATGTTGCCCAGCTCGTCTTCGCTTAGCGCCACCGGACCTTCATCTTCCAGATCCATGGGAAGACCTTCGTCCGAGTCGGAATCCTCTATGGAAATCTCGCCGAAATCGGATTCAGAATCCATAGAATCCAGGCTTCCGAAATCGTCAGATTCATTTGTAGATAGATGCGAATCAAAATCGGAGTTCTCCTCGGAGAAATCATCGCCTAGCGAACTGCTGCCCAGATCGTCCAGATCCGATTGATCAACGCCCTCCAGAGAATCCGAATCTCCGAAGTCGGAGCTATCGGAGAATCCCATGGAATCTTCCATGCCAGATTGCATCGATTCGGATGCATCATCGCTAAGCTGAAAATCATCGGTAGCGTCGCTGGCATCGGGCTGAAACTCGGTCATTTCTTCGTCGGTATCGGTAGCCAGTATCCGATCCAATTCGTCTTCGCTCAGAGCCACCGGACCTTCGTCCTCTTCCATCAACGGAGGAAGCGGAATGTCATCATCCATATCCATGGATGCATCGGATTCGGCAGCTCCGCTGAGATCATCCAGACCGGAGGTAGAATCGAATTCCTCGCCTTCCAGCGATGCACTACTCTCCCACTCCGAATCATCCGACTCCGAGTCGAATGTCTCTTCCATTGCAGAATCCTGGGGAAGATCATAATCGGCGGTAGCCACAGCATCGCCGGAAACATCGGAGAATGGATCTCCCTCAGACTCGGCGGAAAAATCTAAGTCGCCGAAAGCGCTATCCAGGTCTTCTCCCTCGGACTGGAGTTCCAGATCGCCCAGATCTGCCGAATCCTGAAATTCCAGATCGTCCAGATCGAAGTCCGGGGCTTCGGCCAAATCCGAAGAGTTTTTCTTTTTTTCGTCCATATCGGTATAAGGATTCCGTGGTATAGTAGATCATCGGCTACAGTGGCCCCATTTTTGAAGAATGGAAACGCAATGGGACAAAAAAGAGCCTTTTCGAGCCTGCCTCCCGTCTCCCCATGGGACGTAGTAATTCCGGACTGCTCTCCAAAAATCAGCACCCAAATGGACCAATGGTCCAGATATTGGGTCGGCCGCAGTAGCCGAAGACGGTCAAATCTAAGATTGGCCCGGGACGTTTGTGGAAACAATAACCCGACTCGCGAATATAAGCAAGGTTTTCAGATCGGTCGAGCCTGGAATGGAACAAACCGGGCTGCTCAGGCATAAAAAAAGGAGCGTTTTGCCGCTCCTTTTTTTTTTTTTTTTCCCATGGGATGGGCCCGCTGGTTTGCCTCGATAAGCGATTAGCTGTTCTCGGAAGCCGCAGCGATTCGGCTGCGTAGTCCTTGCAATTTGTCCATATGTGCTTCGATCGCCTCTTCCCCGGCCACAGACTTTGCACGGAGTTCTTCCAGATCTTTCTGGGCCGCTTCGGCGGAGATTTCGGACGGATCCATTATCTCGTCGGCAAGGACCGAGACTCGATCGGATTTGATTTCCAGAAAACCGCCGCTGAGGAAGTAGCTTTGCTCGCCCTCTTCGGTGCGAAACTTCACCAGCCCTGATCCTAAAATTGCGATCACAGGAGCATGGCCAGGCAGGATTCCCATGGAACCTTCTTTGGCCGGAACCACCGCCGCCAGAGCCGGACCCTGGTACACTTCCCGGGCCGGCGAAACAATGCTTAATTGGAAATCCGATGCCATCTCAGCTACCCATTTTCTTGGCGGCTTCTACCACGTCGTCGATGGTTCCGGTCATA
>JAGRNC010000011.1 GCA_020440935.1 Leptospiraceae bacterium
TGGTTCGATCCCGCCCCTGGGCACACGCACTACTACTAGCGTTCCGAGTCCCCTCGCGAACCCTGGGCCCAAAAATCTTCAAATTCTTCTTCGCTAGAAGCCGCACACCGCTCGGGAGCAAAAAGCTTTTTCACCGGCGGTTTTGGATATAGAGTAACCTCGCCAGCATCCGGAATAGCTGTGAGCATTCGAAGAATTTGGTCCTCGCCTTCTACTTCGAATAGAGTATAGCTCATGCCTTTTCCGGGCACAATCTGTTCGGTTTTCAGGTACGTCTTTGGCATCCGTTCATCCACAGTTTTTGAGGTATTTTGAACAATCTTTTCTTGCAATGCCCCCCGGCTCCCGCACATTCCGGATTCGGGGGAATCTTGCATGAATAAAGGCTACATAGTCTGTGTTGACGACGAAATATCGGTGCTGGAGACGCTCCGGGAGCAGCTCCGTCAGTACTTTTCGCAGTCGCATGAAATCGAAGTGGCCTCCAGCGCAGAAGAGGCCCAGGAACTAATCGAAGATATTAAAGAATCCGGCGGATTGGTCGAGGTGATAATAACGGACCAGGTGATGCCGGGTATGAAAGGGGACCAATTCCTGGAAAGCATTCACAGGGAATTCCCGGATACAATCAAGATACTCCTCACCGGCCAGGCTGGACTGGACAATGCCATCCACGCCATAAACCACGGAGGACTGAATCGGTATGTGGAAAAGCCCTGGAACATGGCCGAGCTCCAAAAAGACATCAAGGAACTCATTGAGAAATACCAGCAACAGGTGGAGAATCAGCGGCTTATTGCGCAGCTGGAGCTCCGTATTTCTGCGCTCGAACAAGAAAACCGCAGTCTTAAAGAGCAATAGATACCGCCAGGGGAGCAATCGATCCTTGCCCATCGGCCGGGGACACTGGCCTACCGCAGTCTTCTATATTAATCGTATTTCGAATCGCATCGCGTTGATGTGCATCGCATTGCTGATGCTCGGTCCGCTGTTTGCAGAAGCAGAGAAAGCGCCCAGGCAAGCCGAGAATGCGCCCGCAAACACATCCAAGCCCAATGAAACCAATCCGGGCCCCGCAGAATCCAAAAAGGGCGAACCCGATAAAAAATCCGAAACGGAAAAAAAGGCCGATCCCGATGCCGCAGCGAAGCGCCAGAAAGAGCTGGATCTACTGAAGCAAGCCATACTATACGCTCCATCCACCGAACGTCGGCAGGCCATTGCCAGCGTTGCGCGACTCAAGGAAGACGAGCAAAAAGAATTTCTCGAGCCTCTGCGCAAACTGGCCGCCGACGATATGGATCCTCTGGTGCGCGAAGCGGCCGTGCGGCTTCTGGCTGATCTAAAAGACAAGGGATCCGGCGATGTGTTTATCAAGGCGCTGGACGATCAAATCCGGCCGGTGGTTCGGGAGGCATTGCGTGGCCTGGGCAGGATCGAACAAAAGACCGCGGAAACTCGAATCTTCGAACTGCTGCAAAAGGAAGAATTCAAAGAAAACGATAACGTTACTGTAGGTATGATTCGCACTCTGGCCGACCTAAAGAGCACGGTGGCCGCCGATTTTCTTGCGGACGTCTATGCGAAAGACGATACAAACCTTGAAGTGCAGCGCTCCATTATCCTGTATTACGGTAATGCAGGAGTGTCCGCCAAGAAAGATTGGCTGACAAAGATACTAACCGATAAGAACGAAGATGTAATCTCGCGTTCCTATGCGGCCAACGCTCTGGGAAAACTGAAACAGCCCGATTCAGTGGAGCCTCTAAAAGCAGTCTTAAAAGAGATACGCGAACTTAGAAGCAGCCGCGAACGCGCTCAGCATAATGCGCTCAAGCAGCAGGCAATCCTTGCGCTGATTCGATTGGACGATAAATCCATACTTCCGGAACTAAAAGCAGCCGCTCTCGATGACGATGCCTCTGTTCGTCTACGCGCCGTAAAGCAAATTGGCCAGCTCAAGATTAAGGAGTTTCGCGATCTTCTCGAATACAAAGCCAAACATGAGCCAAGCAGATCCGTCAAGGCAGCGGCCCAGGAGGCTCTGGACATTATAGACGGCAAGAAGAATGCCGAAGACGGCGATGATACCGATGAGCCGCAATCCAGCGAATCGAAAGAGTCCGATGGTTCCTAAAAGAAGCAAACGAATAAAAGTGTCCATGCGAGTCGCAGTTCTGCTGGGCGCTTTTATGGCAACTGGTCTATATTCCAGGGAACAAATTGATACTATAGCCACGGTTCGTTCGCTCATGGGTTCGCAAAGACCGGTGCCAATGAAACTTCGGTTTCAAGGTATCGCTACCATAGATACGGATCAAAGCATTGAAGATCGGTTTCGATTTCAGAGCGTTTCGGGATTGGAATTCTATGTTAAGCTTGAATGGAATCATGCACTGGGGCTGCAGCAGGTGCAGAGCAATAGCCAGTATGCTCCTTTTCTGGCCGGCCACATGTACGATCTGGATTTGCGATTTACCGGGCAGACCGCCAGGGGACTGATTCTGGTCGATGCCACGCCGGCCGAAGTCTGGGAGTTGCGGCTTACCAGGGCCATTCCTCCGTACACCGGAGATATTACTGAACAAGACCTGCGAATTCGACAGTTAGTGGACAGTCTGCGATCGGGAACAGCTCCTCCTTCTGAGATAAAGCTCTTCTTTTCGCGCCGGGAGCGAATTCATCTGGTATTCTACGACCTGGAAGGCAACGAAGTTCGCTTCCAATACCGTCGCGATCGATGGGAAACAAAAGAACTGGAAAAAGTGCGCTTCTTGATTCCAGGCGCGGCCTATCTGGTAAAAGGTAAATTCAAAGGTTTGATTCTCGATGAAAAAACCATTCCTGCCAGCGATGCAGAATTTGCAAATGTTCTGGAACGCCCCATTGAGGAATTCTTTTTATTGTTCGATTTTGAATCCGCCACGCCATTGCGTACCGAGCAGATTCTTTTCTAGTTTTTGTGAGAGGCGATTATATGAATCGAGCAGCTAACAGGCTTCCGATCAGTCGCGGCACGAGCTATACGATCCAGGCCGCCATACTTCTGGCAACGCTACTGGCCTCCTGGCCGCTGACTCCTGGGCCCCTTGGTTCCGAAGAAGTCTTAGCAGCCGGACAACAGTTTTCCTATTATCGCATTTATTACCGATTCAATTCGCCCATCATGCTGCGATACTCGATTCATCGCGAAGGCATTGCCCGGTTGCTAGAAGCAAGGGACAGAAATGAGCGAATGTTGATCATGGCGCGTTCGCTCAGGCTTACAGGAAAGGAGGCTTCGGTGGCGGCCAATTCCTCCTTCTGCAACGCCAATTTTGACAAGCCGATTGGCTCTGTTCGGTGCGAAACCGTTGTAGATGGGGTGCCCCTGGTTCGAATGATCTACTGGGAGAGCGGGGCCGGGCTCTTGCATCTGCTTCTTGCCACGGTGCAAAAAGAGGATGTTTCCCTCCTGGATTCCCTCCAAAGCTCGATTGAGCCCAACCCTGCCTTCTATTATCCGGACGATGGATTGTAGGGTTTTTGTGGGCGATATTTCTGTCTTGCTTTAGGAAGCCCTCCTGCTTTCCTGGAATCTGATGTCAACGACCACGGACATATACGAATATAGAAACAAAGAGGAGCTTCTTCGAAGCGCTTCCGAGCTCAAATCTTCCTTCGATGCACGGTGGGAACGGAACGGAATCGAAGGACAGCTGGCGGAACTACAGGATCTGGAAGATTTAATGGCCCAGCCCGATTTCTGGGACGATCCCGAAAAGGCCCGGGATCTGTCGCAAAAGAAATCTGCCCTGGAAAAGAAGCTTATCCCCTGGAAAG
Source organism: Leptospiraceae bacterium (assembly GCA_020440935.1). Taxonomy (GTDB): domain Bacteria; phylum Spirochaetota; class Leptospiria; order Leptospirales; family Leptonemataceae; genus UBA3465. Next base: position 3,823 of record JAGRNC010000011.1, read on the forward strand.
ATCTGCACCGCGATTTGCAGGATTTCCCGGAACTGGTAGAGCTCACTCTTGAAGAACTGGAAGATTCCGATGCCGCCATGCATCAGCTTTCCTCCGACTTTGCGCAGATTGAAAAGCGATTCGAAGAGGTGCAACTCGCAGAAGCCCTCCTGGGAAAAGACGATGGTCTAAATGCAATCGTTACTATTTCATCGGGAGCAGGCGGAACGGAAAGCCAGGATTGGGCGCAAATGCTTTTGCGGATGTACACCCGCTGGTTTGACCGCAGGGGTTTTGGCTACGAAACTCTGGACCTGCAGGACGGCGAAGAAGCAGGAATCAAAAGCGCGTCGTTGCTTGTGAAAGGCGAGTCGGCCTTTGGCTATCTGAAGTCAGAAAATGGCGTGCATCGACTGGTTCGCATCTCGCCCTTTGACTCTAATAAGCGCAGGCACACTTCTTTCGCATCGGTGCATGTGGCTCCGGAGATCGACGACGAAATCGAAGTCAACATAGAAGAAAAGGACCTTCGGGTAGATACCTATCGCGCCAGTGGGGCCGGCGGTCAGCACATTAACAAAACCGATTCGGCAATTCGCATAACGCACCTGCCTACGGGCGTTGTAGTGCAATGCCAGCAAGAGCGATCGCAGCATAAGAACCGCGATAAAGCAATGAAAATGCTGCGATCCCGTCTCTACGAACTGGAAAGAAACAAGCGGGAAGAGGATGCGGAAAGCCGCTCTGGAGAAAAGCGCGATGTCTCCTGGGGAAATCAGATTCGAAGCTACGTCTTTCATCCTTACAAAATGGTAAAGGATCTACGTACCGGATTTGAGACTTCGGACACCGAATCGATCATGAACGGCGAACTCGACGACATCATTAATTCCTATCTAAAGAGTATTGCCGGCGATCCCGCGGCAGAATGATTGTTCTTTTTTCGGAGTGATGCGATCGCAGGCAAAGCCTAGAGCGAGCGCGAGTCCAAATATAGAATGATCTTGTTGATTCGTTCGATGGGAGTGCCCGGCGGAGGCTCCTGTTTAAAAACTGTGCCGCTTCCGCTAAATTGCACGGGTAGCTTGTATTTTTTGCCGATTAGCTCCAGGGCCTGGATGGCGCTCATCCCGGTAAAGTCCGCCAATCGATCGGTATTTCCTTCCGTGGGATGGTGCACTTCTGTTTCAAATCGATGGGCCTCGTAGGTCTTTCGCGGGGCCCGGATAATGGGCAGTATGCTTTCTACAAATTCCTTGAATACTGGCGCCGCCAGCGATCCGCCGGCCCACTGCCCGGAAACGTCATCGTAGAGAATCAGTCCAATGTACTCGGGATTATCCTCCGGAAACATCCCAAGAAAGGAAACTGCATAACGATTCGTGTAACCCGAGGCCGAAGACTTTTGCCCGGTTCCCGTCTTTCCGATGATTCTGACTTCGGGTATGTTGGCGGCCTTTCCGGTGCCTGATGTTACCACCAGCCGCATCATAGCGCGAATCTTTCGTAGCGCTTCGGGCTGGAAAGGGGTGGCTTCCACGGAAGTCTTGCTTTCTTCGATGGACCGGCCATCTTCGGTGACGATTCTTCTAACGATGCGAGGGCGCACCAGACTACCATCGTTTCCAATGACGCTGGCAGCACGAAGCAATTGAATGGGAGTTACGCTAAATCCCTGACCGATGGGATAATAAAATCGGGTACTTTCCACCCAGTTTTCCGGCGAAGGCAGGTATCCTTCCGTTTCGCCGGATCCCTCGGGAAGTATTCCGGTTCTCTGTCCCAACCCAAGGGCCTGCATTTTTCTAAACAGCTCCTCTTTGGGAACCGCTTGCATTGCCTTGATCATTCCAACGTTGCAAGATTCGCGGATGATGTCCTCGAGCGTTAAAGCCCCGTGGGCGAACGTATGGCCGCCGCGAAGACAGCGCACGGTGCCGGTCTTGAAATCGTACTCTCCATTGCAGACATACTTCTTTCCGGGCTGATAGTGACTGGAGCTCAGTAGTATGCTGGCCATGAGCACTTTTACGGTGGATCCTGGTTCGTAATTTAATCGGATGGCCCAGTTTCCGCGCTCGGAGGCGGAGTATCGATTGTACTGGTTCGGATCAAAGTTTGGTAAGCTGGCCATAGCCAGTACTTCGCCGGTGGGGATGTGCATAAACAGGCCCACTGCACGTTTTGCATCGGATCGTTCGAATCCTTTCGCCAGAGCCTGCTCCATACGATACTGGATCAAACTATCTATGGTCAAATAGAGCGAAGGTCCGCGCGGCTCGCCGTAGGATTGCAGAAGTACGCTGTTGTAATCGCGTTCGATTCCCTCAAGCGCCATTGTGGCATCCTGGCCTACAAATCCCAGAAGATTGGAAGCAAGAGTCGCTGATGGGTACACTCTTCGGTATTCGAAATCCCGATGCACTCCGGGGAGCTGCAATTCCATCAATCGTTCGGCGGCGAAGTTGTCCACCTGTCGCTTGAGCAGAAAGTACTTACGGTCCCTGTAAAGGTAATAACGGCGAAGAATATCGGCCTGAGGCATCTCAATAAAGCGCGCAACCTGCTGGGCCGTAAATTCCGGATCGGCCATCTCTTCGGGGGCCAATCCGATGGTAGATGCCTCTTCGGTGAGCGCTAGAGTGATGCCTCTGCGATCCAGAATGGGACCCCGCACTGTTTCGGTATCAGGCTGGGTTCGCCATCCCCGGCCCTGCCAGACAAGATACCCGACGCGCCCCAGGGCAATGCCAAAACACAGGCTCAGTAGAGCGGCGAATAATACCAGACGGAGTTGGGCGCGCTCCATGAGCCCAGGCTAAAACCCAGGGGAAATTTGGGTACAAAATTTCCCGATTTGTCGGCCGGTCCCCTGGAAAAGGGCGCCTGCTTCTTTCGCGGTCAGAACCCCTTATTCTTTGAACCAATAGCTACCAATTACCCACACTACCGGCACAAATCCTATTGCGCGCGAATCCCTGGATTGCGACCGATTGTCGCCCATAACCAAAATGGCGCCGTCCGGAACAGTGCCCGCCGTGCCGATTCCATTCATGGCTGCATAAATCGCTTCCGTGCCCAGGGCCTGCACCGTAGCCGGAGGCTGAAAAATGGGTGGCTGATACTCCTGGGCATGCAGCGGGGTTGTCTTCGGCGCGTCCTTCCAGTGCTGCGACTCGGGTTTGCCATTCACATAAAAAACTCCGTCAGACCAGCGGTATGTATCTCCCGCTACTGCGATCACTCGTTTGATCCAGATCGTGCGGCGGCACCCGGTTTCCGGGTAGTGAAAGGCCACAACGACGCCGCGGTCCAGGCCGGATGTCGTTTTCCAGCGAAAGGTCGTATCGAATGAGAAAGGAAAATCCAGCTCGGGCGCTTTGCCTTTTACAATCCAGAACGCGCTGCCTTCTGACAAATAAGGCTCCATGCTGTGTCCACTGATCTGGATCCGCTCGGCCACCATGGCCCGGCAATGCAACGCCAGAATGCTCAGAACCATCAGCCGGTGGGTGCGTTTCCATTGCAGTTTGTCCGGTCGCAGGATTTGAAAGTAGTAGAGCGAAGGACCGCTGAGCAACGCAGCCCAGCCCAGAAGCAAGGCCAGCGCATCGCAGCCGCCAGGACGAACGCGGGAAGGCTCAAATCCGCTCAATATGAGCAATTCGTTTGCCAGAAACCAGCCAGAGTATAGATATATAGGAAGCAAAAATGGTTTTACAGAGAAACCCTGAGGCCACAGCCTGCCCCGATCTACTTTTCCCCTACCCATACGGTTCATGTCATCCGAAGAAAACGTATTAGAATCCGAACTTTCCCGCTTGGAGCTGGGCGCCCTCAAGCGAGTCGCCCAGGTCTGGAACGTACCCAAGCTTGGCAAAGATAAGAAGACGGTCATCAAGAATATCATCCAGACCATGCAGGATGATTTTTATCTGAAGGGAGTCCTGGAGAAACTGAGCGCCACCCAGGTCACCATTTACACCTCGCTTCTAAAAAGCAAGACCCGAGTTCTAACGCTCGGTGAAATTTCGCGAAAGATTTCCATGCCGCCGGTGAACGCAGAGATGGAACTGGGAGTGCTGAAGCGCTACTTCCTGGTGTTTCAGCGAAAGAATAGAGAGCGTCTCACCAACAATCTGGACCGCTACTATTACTATCCAGAGAGCGGCGATCGCGTCTTGATGGAGACCAACGAAAAAGGTCTAAAATTCAAGCCTTCTTTGCCGCAGATTCTGCAGACCATGGATGCCATTCCGGCGGCCTGGAAAAAGGTTCTGGGAAGCCAGTCGCCTACGCGCGCGACTCAGAAAGAGAACCTTGATGCAATCATCGAAAAATTGCCCGAGCTTGAGCGCAGTGTGCTGCTTGAATGCTTTTTGCAGGGCGGCATTCTTGAGATCTCTCGTGCTCGCGAATTCATCGCGGATAAGAAAGGAAAATGGGAACAGGTAGTCTCGGCTCTCCATGAGCTTGGACTTCTCATCGATGACTATTACATCGACGAGCGATTTGTTCGCCTGCTGATTTGTCCGCTGGAAGTATTTCAACATCTGCAGGATTATCCATTAGTTCCTCAAACCAAGAAGGGTACGCGCAAACGTCAGGAAAAGACAGTCAGTAATGATCTGGATTTCTATACGAACATCAAGAAGATGATCGTATACATCAGTCGAAAAGGGCTGAACCTGGCCAAGTCGGGAAAGATCAAACAGGTAGATCTAAAAGAAACAGAAAACAGACTGCTCCGCCCGGACATCTCGCTGTTTCTGGAAAAGAGCCAGATCTATCAGATCGAGTTATTGCTTCCTGTAATGCGTCTTCTGGACATCGTTCGAGTTAAGAAGGACGATGCGGTTCTACGAAACAACTACGACGAAGTCTTAAAGAAAGATTTGTTCGAGCTAATGAATCAAGTGATCCAGGAGATCGGTCAATCTAGAAATCGTGTGGTTCGTTACGAAGACGTGTTTGAGTCGATGTACGTTCCTTTCTTTCTGAAGCCGGTTTTTGACGAATGCGTTGAATTTGTAAAGAAGCGAAATCGAGTCATGTACACTGTAGTCATGGCTTCTTTGATTCGAGAAAAGCTGGTTCTTTCTAAGAAGTTCAAGATCAAAGACTTCCAGCAAGATCTGGCCGAGCTGCGCAAAGAACTGACTTCGGCTCTCTTCTTTCTTCAGCTGCTGGGTCTTATCAAAGTAGAATACCCGGATCGCTGGATTGAAATCTCCGATCTTGGACGGCATTTCTTCAATGGCGATGAGCTCAAGAAAGAGGACGATCGCGGCGGCATTATTATCAACCCGGACCTCAGCCTCATTGCGATTCCGGAGCATATCACGCTGGAAAGTCTTTCCCTGCTAAAGATGTTCGCAGAGCTCAAGACCTTCGATAATGTATATACTTTCCAGATCACCAGGGAGTCTTTTCAGGAAGGACTACTGCTACGAGCAAAGAAAGAAGATTTTATCGATTTTCTCAATCGTGCCTCGCGCAATGAGCTACCGCAGAACCTGTTGTTCTCCATTGAAGATTGGTCCAGTAACCTACCGCTGGTCACAATCACGGATGAATGCGTTGTAGTTCAGACCGAAGATCCCAATCACATGGAATTGCTTCTGGGGCAAATTAGCGGCAAGAAAATTGTTCTGCAGAAGATCAGTCCTACCACGATTTTGATCGATCCGGAGAAGATTTACGAGACCATTTCTTACTCCGAAAAACTAAATCTGATCGTAAAATTAATCCGGTAATGCACCCTGGCATCATGCGGACGTTGCGCAAAAGAGTAATTCTGGCACTTCTTTCGGCCTGTATGCTACCGGTTTTAGCCGGATGTGAACTTTCCGATACGGAAATAAGCACGGGCAATGTCAAAATTATCCAGGGCGGAAACCGTTTTCCCCTGGAGATCCCGCCAGAATTCAATTATCCGGGCTCGAATCTGGTCTTTTCTTCGCTCTTCGAAGGGAGCAGCTACTATAATCGTCCCGAAACCACAGTCAGTCTTCGCACCGATGACTCTTTCCTCGCTGTGCTCAATTACTACGAAGGGATCGTAAAAAAGAGCGGCTGGAGTATCATTCAGAGTCGGCGCACCGAAAATGCCATGCTGCTAATGCTTGAGTCGGGCTATAGAAATCTGCTTACGATTATAGTGCGGCCGGTTATTTCTCCTTCCGCCCCCACCCGTCGCCCGGACGGAGAGGGAGCCGTAACACCACAGGAGCCAGCGGATTTACCCGGGCCTACCCTTGTTAAGCTCTATCTAAAGCAAAGCGGAGCAGAATAAATTGGAAGATCGTGGACCGGAGCGACAGATTCAAACTGTACCCCGGTCGGTCATTATGCCCTACCTGGGCGGGCTGATCATCGTTGGCTCCGCATTTCTCGTAGTTCTCGTTTATCGCTCCTATGCCTGGCCCGCCTTTCTGGCGCTTCTTTTCTACGCTGGATTCGCCAAACCCCATCGCTGGCTATTGGATCGCCTTAAAGGAAATCGTACAGCGGCCGCCGGAGTTTCTACAGTAACGGTAATGGCTATTTTGCTCGGTCCGGTTTCTTTGCTAACAAGGCTACTGATCATTCAGGCTTTCGACCTTTTGAATGGAATCAAAGCGTTCTTGCTTTCGGATTGGGCCCTGGAAGTGGCGCAAAGGTTTCCCGGGCTTGTTTCCTGGATAACGGATGACCCATTCTTCTGGGTGGAACTGGAAGCCACCTACGTTAAGATGCTCGATCAATACAGCGCATATCTTGATCCCGATCGAGTGGGTAATCTGCTCGGCGGAGCGTATAGTTTTGTTCTGGGCGGAATGACCTTTACGTTAACCTTCGCGGTGAATCTGGTCTTTGGATTTATCCTGTTGTTCTTCTTATTTCGCGATGCTCCGCTTTTTTATCGCGCGCTGGAAACGGCCTTGCCGTTTCCGCCTTCGCTTCTCCGTAGTTTTGTGGATCGCATGAAAGAGACAATTTCGGCGGTTCTGGTGGGCAACGTATTTGTTTCGGTGCTACAGGGCGTGGCGCTGGGTCTGGGCTTCGCTATCTGCGGAGTGCCCAATGCCCTTTTGTACGGATCCATCGCAGTGGTATTTTCCATTATCCCTGTGGTGGGAACTTCGCCGGTCTGGATTCCGGGCACCCTGTACCTTGCCTTTATTGTAGAGAGCTATGGTCTGGCCATCTTTCTGGCGGTATACGGTCTCGGAGTATTCCTGCTTCTGGAAAACATAGTAAAACCAAAGATTCTGGATCGTCGGCTGGGTATTCATCCCATGTTTTTGTTCTTTTCTATACTGGGGGGATTGAAAGAATTCGGAATCACTGGCATTTTTCTGGGCCCCCTCTTTGTAGCTTTGTTCCTTACTCTGTGGAAGATATACCATATCTGGGAGTCCGACGTGGACACAGGCGAAGGGGCTCTGGCAGTTACGGATAGTAGCGATGGAAAATCTGGCGCGGATTGACACCATTCAAAGCAGCGGCACCGACGTCTGGTCGGTGAGCCGGCTCAATCAAACAGTCTCCAATATTCTACAAAACGAAACGCATATTCAGGGAATCTGGCTGGAAGGTGAGATCTCTAATATTACCCACCATAGCAGCGGACATATCTATTTTTCGCTCAAGGATGAGCGTTGCGCCATTAATTGCACTTTCTTCAAAAACGCCAATCAGAAGATGCGCGGCATCCGACTGCAGAACGGAATGCAGATTCTCGCCTATGGCGGAGTCAGCGTTTACCAGCAGCGCGGAAGCTACCAGTTTAACGTAGGGCGTGTAACTCTTGCCGGCGAAGGGGAATTACGCATCCGTATTGAGCAACTGCGACGAAAGTTGCATGCAGAAGGATTATTCGATCCGAGCAAGAAGCGGCCGCTTCCGCCGTTGCCCATAACGATTGGGGTAGCTACAGCGGCAACAGGCGCGGCCATTAAAGATATTATTCGCGTAGCACGTTATCGCTTTCCGGAGATCAATATTATTCTGGCGCCCTGCATCGTTCAGGGAGAGGGAGCCGTGGATTCCATTGTATCCGCTATCGAGGCGCTCAATGATCCTCGCTTTGGCATCGATGTTATTATCGCTGGTCGAGGAGGAGGATCCTTTGAAGATCTAATGGCATTCAACGAAGAGCCTGTAGTGCGGGCTTATGCCAACTCCCGAATTCCTATCGTCTCGGCGGTGGGCCATGAGATCGACTCTCCTCTATCGGATTTGGCGGCCGATGCGTATTCGCCCACGCCCAGCGCGGCTGCCGAGAGAGTAGTTCCTGTTCGCGCAGATCTGGAAGCGGACCTGGAAGCCAGCGAATACCGCATGGCCACAGCCCTGGGGCAGCGGCTTCGCGGAGTCAAAGAGCGATTGTATCGGCTTTCGACTTCTGGCGTGTATAAAAATCCGCAGGCCATTCTGGAACACCCGGCACAGCGTATGGATTGGGCAGTGAAGGAGCTGACCTCTACCATGCAGGGCATTCATGTGCAGGCGCTTCGTCGTCTAGAGCGGTTTCAGCATCTTCCCATTCTGTTTCGACAGAACCTTGAGCAGAACTCCCGGCGCTTCTCCGTACTTTCCGAGCGATTGGACAATTTCAGTCCTCTGGGTACATTACAGCGCGGGTTTTCTCTGGTCCGCCGCGACAATGGCAAACTGGTTCGATCGGCCGACGAACTGAAAAAAGGCGAAGATGTGGAGCTACTTTTTGCCCAGGGAAAAGCAAGGGCAAAAATCGAAGAGATTCGCAAGGAGTGGTAGATCCATCGAGGATGCGCTGGCTGCGGGATTGCTCATCGGCCCGGTGCAGAGAGGAATCGGCGAAGAATAGAATTATTAGAAGCCCACAGCCCTGGTTTCGGAAAGGGGCACGTAGTCCCGATTTTCTTTGTTGTATAGTTCGATGTCCAGGGATCGAAAGAAAGCGGCGGGGTCTGCGAAAATCCGGGTTTTCACCTTTTTCACATTGTGCTTTCTTCCGCTGTAGATATCGTAAAACAGGAATCCGAATAGATCTTCTCCCATTTCTACACGCACCATGTGACCGGCTCGCGAACCGGTGGTATTCTTTAACCAGATGGATGACACCTTGCACGCACCGTTGGCCAGAAAGTGCAGAGTACAAGTCTTTTTTATCATGAATCCAGAAAAAAAGTTACAGCAATCCGTACAGGAGGTCGAAACCGAAGACCGATTTCTAAAGATCTCGGAAACCTATCTTACACTACAGGGAGAAGGGATGCATTCCGGGCTTCCATGTTTCTTTTTGCGCCTGGCTGTATGCGACATTCGCTGTACCTGGTGCGATACCCCGGATTCCTGGAGCGGTGGTCGCTGGATGTCGGAGCGCGCAATCCTCTCTCTTGTGCCGGAGCACGTTGCCCTCGTGCAGGTTACAGGCGGGGAGCCAATGCTCCAGATCAGACGACTGGGCATTCTGCTCCAGAGCCTGCACCGGGCCGGAAAAAAGATTCTTCTAGAAACAGGCGGCCATCGGAGCCTTTCAGCCGTTCCTGACTTTGTCCACATAGTAATGGATATAAAGCTTCCTTCGTCGGGAGAGGCCCACCACCCATTTCACGAGAATTTTGCATACCTGAAGCCTTCCGACGAGATCAAGTTCGTTGTGCAGAACGAAGACGATTTTCGGGCCGCCGTGCACTGGATTCAGAAATACGATCTGGCCCGTCGCTTCCAGATTCTGATTTCTCCGGCCTTTGGAGTGGATCTGAAGAAGCTTGCGCAATGGGTACTGGACTCAAAATTGACCGTACGCATGCAGTTACAGTTGCACAAGTACATCTGGGGTCCAGACGCGAAATCGGTCTAGAATCATGAGTCAGGAAGTCGAAATTGTAAAGAAGTATCGATTCGAAGCAGCCCACTTTCTTCCGGCCGTTCCGGAAGGGCATAAGTGCCGTCGAATGCACGGCCATTCGTTTCGCTTTGAGCTTGTTTTGCGCGGCGAGGTTGATCCCGGCACCGGATGGCTCATCGACTTTGGCGATATTAGTAAAGTAGTTAAGCCCCTCATCGAGAATCATTTAGATCACTATTTGCTAAACGAAGTGGACGGCCTCGAAAACCCTACCAGCGAACAAATCTCCATCTGGCTCTGGAATCGTATTAAGCCCAATTTACCACTTCTTAGAGAAATCGTTGTCCACGAAACTTGTACGGCCCGCTGCGTATTTCGTGGGCCTTAGCCAGGCGGACCGGTAAGCATCCATGGCCGAATCGCAACAAAACCCCGGTTCCGGAGCTCTTGTTCTCTTGAGTGGAGGACTGGATTCGGCCACTACTCTTTACCTGGCGCGTAGCAAGCATAGTGCCATAACCGGTCTTTCTTTTGATTATGGGCAACGGCATCGGATCGAACTAGACCGGGCCGCAGAAATTGCCCGCGTCGCAGGAATCGAACATCATTTGATCAAGCTGGACGCTTCCGTATTTGTGGGCACTTCGCTAGTAGATCGTTCCATGGCCGTTCCTGAGGAGCGAAGCGATGAGGCGATGGCCACCGGAATTCCATCTACCTACGTGCCCGGCAGGAATATATTGTTTTTGAGCTTTGCCCTTTCCTATGCGGAGGGGCATGGTCTGAGTGCCATATACATAGGTGCCAATGCAGTGGACTATTCGGGGTATCCTGATTGCAGACCCGAGTTCTTTGAAGCCTTTCAAGCTATGGCCAATGCAGGAACTCGAGCCGGCCAGGAAGGCCATCCGGTCCGCGTGGAAACCCCTTTAATTCGATTAACCAAAGCCGAAATCATTCGGATTGGAACGGACCTCGGCGTAGACTATTCCCTCACTTCCAGTTGCTACCAGCCCGATGATGAGGGCCGCCCCTGCCAGAAATGCGATAGCTGCCAGTTGCGGCTTCGAGGATTTCAGCAAGCCGGCTTGATTGATCCCCTTACGGCTTGACAGCCTTGCCCAGAGGGACTGACTGATCTTATGGCTTCTGTCCTAGGTGTTATTCCCGCTCGTTTCGCAAGTACACGTTTTCCAGGCAAGGTGCTTGCGAAGATTGGCTCCTGGCCCATGGTGCGCTATGTCCATGAAGCGGCCCGTCAGTGTACTACTCTTGATCATCTAGTTATTGCCACCGATGATGAGCGGGTACGCGATGCTGTGCAAGATTTTGGCGCCGAATGTCTGATGACTTCGGAAAAGCATAAGAGCGGCACCGACCGTCTGGCCGAGGTTGCAGATTACTACAAGGATTACGACATAGTCGTAAACATCCAGGGCGACGAGCCAGGCATCGAACCCGAGCTGATTAACGGGGTGGTTCAGCTAAAGAAAGAGCATCCGGAATGGGAGGTGGCCACCGCGGCGCGTCCATTCACAGAAAGCGAAGATCCACTCCAGCCAAACAGAGTAAAGGTCACCCTTTCGCGAAAGCAACGCGCATTGTACTTCTCTCGTTCTTTGATTCCATTCCCGCGAAACAAGACTTCGCAGACAGTCTATTTGCATCTTGGAATCTATGCCTACCAACGCGATTTTCTTCTTCATTTTCAGACTCTGCCCCAATCACTCCTGGAGGATACGGAATCGCTGGAGCAGCTTCGTGTATTGGAAAACGATTATAATATGGGGGTGTATCTCGTGGACGGATCGTTACCCGGCGTAGATACACAGGACGACCTCAATAACATAACGGGAATATTCAAACAGAAGGGACTTCTGCGGTGACAGTACGCGAGATCCTCCAGGACATAGTCGACCACATTCGGCGCGCTAATATGTCCCGGGACGGAGATCGCATTCCCGGTTCCGATACTCTAATCAAGCGACTGAGCGCCGAGTACGCCATGGAAGTGGATACCATTCGCTATTATTTGCGAGTACTATCCGAGTCCCACTTCGTAATTACAATCCACATCGTTGAAGCCGATGAGCGGCTCATGATTTCCGGTGTAAACGGTTACGTGGTAGCCGAGCCGGCCATCGTCGAAGAATTGAAGTCGTATGCGTACAGATTGCTCGAGCAAACCTACGAGGCTCAGTTCTATCGAAGAAAGCAGGCCACATTGATCATCAAAGAAATGATGACCGATGTTAAGCGCTATAATAACACGCCGCTTGGTAAGACTTTGAATGTGGCTTTGATGCTGCAGCAGTACGATAGCGTTATTGGCAGCCATGAAGGAGAGTTTTCCCAGGAATGGAAGGATTCGCGTCTTGCCGAATTAGTGCCGGGTTTAAACCAGGATCCCGCCGTAGCGGCCACCGCTCCGATGGAAGATTCTACTTTCTTCTCGCCGGAGCCCACTGAAACGAGC
>JAGRNC010000120.1 GCA_020440935.1 Leptospiraceae bacterium
TGGTTGTATCGATGGAATACGTACACGTCGTCCATTTCCGGTGTGGCCGGGGACGGATCGTAAATCACTTCGATATTCTTGATTCCCATTTTGAAATCATCTTCAACCAGTCGCGTAACTACAGCTTCCAGCTTCCATTCCTGTTCGGAGTCGGCAGCGCCGCCGGCAGGGGAGAAGAAAAGGGTTACGCTTTTGCGGCGCGATCCAATGGCTTTTCTTTCCGGTCCGGTGCTATAGATAAAATCGAATTGCGTTAGCTCGATGCCATCGCGGTCTCCAAAATTCAACGGTTGAACCTGAAGCCCGGCGTCCTGCGCCTTCTTTGCCTGCTCCTGGATCTGCTGTTGAATGATCGCTGGATCTCCGAAGCCTACGAGCAGAAAGGGCGCGCTCTCTTTCACATAGCGAATGTATGTGTTTCGCGGAGTATATTTGATATTTCGAAATGTGTTCTTGAAATCGTAGGGATCCGCTTCTTCCTTTTGCTTTAAGATGCGGTCCTCTTTAGCCATAGGCACCAGGTGCCCAAAGCCACGAATTCGGTCGTATGCGTTCTGGATATTCTGATCCAGAATATCTTCCGTTTTCTGGAGTGCGGGGAACTCTTTGTTTTCGTATTGTACGTCCACCACAGCCGGTTCGGCGGCGAGGTTAATAGAAAACAGGGCTCCTGCCCCGATTGCAACGAAAGTCCTTTTCCAATGCTGTTTCATAGATTCCGTCCCTGGATATTTGGCGTCCCTCTTATTATAGGACAGATAAAACCCGGAATTTACTACCTGAAGTAAAAAAATAGCTCAAGTGCAGGATATTTTTACCGCAACACTACGGTTGCGGTGCATTATTCTGCTGTGGCGCCGGGGTCGTAGTATTGCCGTTTGGAGTGTTTACCGGAGCTGATTGTTCCTGAGAAGCCGGGTTTTCATTTCCGGGCAGGATGTCCGGTCCGCCATCGGCAAATGCAATAGCTGCCAGAATGGCAAGAACAAAGAACGCTACCCCCGCATACCAGGTTGCCTTTTCCACAACGTCCACGGTGGATGAGCCAAAAGCGCTTTGCGAGCCGCCGCCGCCCATGATTCCCATGCTACCGCCCTTTCCGGATTGGATCAACACCAGAAAGATTAAGACTGCACAGGTAACAAAGAATAGAATTACAATAACTGACTGTAGAATTTCCATTTTATCTCCCGATTTCTGTTAGGCGGCGAGATTCCGCCGCAAATAGGACTATTGTACTGATTTTCTCAGGGCATCCAGACCTGGAAGCGTATTTTGCAGAACCAATTCCCGAAGAGTCCGGCCATCTGGTATAAGGTATTTAAATTCTTTGCCGCTGGCCACTGCCTGCGCGCAGGTATCTTCACCTGCCAGAATGACCGTTGCCTTGCTCTTGGCAAGATACTTGAGCATTGCCTTGCCTGACTGGGCAAACTTTTCAATTTCTACCGCGCCCAGAGGGCCGTACCATAGAATGGAAGACATTCCCTTCAGCAATCGCTCGTAGCTTACTTCCGTTTTTGAGCCAATATCCAGCGAAAGAAAACCATCGGGTACTGTATGCTGTGACACAGATTTCACTTTTGCCTTCCTGGACACCTGGTCTGCAGCAACGTGATCAACCGGAATAAGAGCTTCAATTTCTTCCAGGTCTGCCTTTTGCAGAACCTGAAATGCATCCACTTCCATTCCATTGTCTACTATAGATTCTGCCACCTGGATGGCCCGAGCTTTCAGCATGGTATTGGCCACAACGCCCCCGGCCGCAAACGTATCCAGAATGGGCATTAGCTTTTTGAATAGATCCAGCTTTGCTGCCACGTGCAGTCCGCCAAGAATCAAGCCCGACGGTCGATTTTTGCCGCCCATGAAATTGGAAATAGCATCCCATTTCTGCAGCAGAGTAGGTCCTGCATAGGAGTCCAGAAGCGCGGGCAAATGTTTGATGGTGGCATAAGGTAGTCGTGCGCTTACGAGACCGTTATTCGCATAGGCATCGCATAGTTCGGCAAGCTTCCTGGCAAAATCGCGATCACCTTTTGTCTCTGATTCGAAGCGCGCCAGATTCTCCAGCAGCACAACCTGTGCGCCAGCAGGAGCGGCCTTTAATCCGTCCAATGGATCGGCGGCAAAGTGAACACGTTCAATTTCAAGAATCCTTGCCAGGGGCTCGCAGAGTTCTTCAAAAGAAGGAAGGGCGCCCCGGCCTTCCGGGTCGCCCGAGCTAGCGCCCACCACTACAGTGGCGCCGCGGTCCAGAAGCATCTCGATTGCCGAAGCAACTTCAGAAAGATAATAGCTAGAGAACGGAGAATCCGAGGCAGCCAGGTCTGCCCGCAAGAAAATTCGCTGTCCTTTGACCTGGGCTGTGTCGATTCGCGCCAGCATAATAGCTGGCATGATTCCCGGGCTTTTTCTGTAGCATAGTGTTTTTCAAACGTGAGGGAAGAACAGCCTTGCCTCTGGAGACCCGGATGCTGTGTTGGAATGCAATGAAGTCCGGTCTTCTGTTAATCAATCTGGGCAGCCCTGCCTCCACAAAGGTGCGCCATGTGCGCAGTTATCTCCGGGAGTTCTTATCTGATCCAGATGTAATCGACCTACCGGCACTGGGACGAAACCTGCTACTTTACGGGGTCATCCTTCCATTTCGTCCTTCCAAGAGCGCGCATGCCTATCAAACCATTTGGGCCGATCGTGGTTCGCCGCTCATCTTTCACACGGAAGATCTGACTGCCGGAGTGGCGGAGAGATTGAAAGATGTTTCTGTAAAGATGGCCATGCGGTATGGAAAGCCTTCCATAGCCGATGCGCTCAAAGATTTTGCCAGACAGGGGATCCACCGAATTCATGCGATCGCCCTATATCCCCAGTACTCCAGCGCTTCCATGGGTTCCACCTACAAGGAATTGTTAAGGAGAAATGCCGAACTCAAAGATCCTCTGTTCGTAAGTTGCGAGCCGGCATTTTATGGCGACGAGGGATTCAAGAGCGCCTGGGAAAAGAACCTGTCCGCTTTCGCGGATCTGAAAGAACATCATTTCCTTTTTTCCTTTCATGGAATACCCGAACGCCAGGTATTACGATCCAGCGAGAATGGCCATTGTTCTCTGGGCGAATGCTGCCATCGTTCCACTCCCGATTTTTGCTACAGGGCGCAGTGTCTGGCCACAGCGCGCACTCTGGCCGAAAGGCTGGGCCTGGGCGAGCAGCAGTGGGAGATGACTTTTCAATCGAGGCTCGGAAGAACTCCCTGGCTTAAGCCCTACACCGACATTCGTCTACAGGAATTACCAGGAGAGGGGAAAAAGAAAATTGCTCTGGTATCACCTTCATTCGTAGCCGATTGCCTGGAAACACTGGAAGAATTAAACGTTCGGGCCAGAGAAGATTTCCTCAAGGCGGGAGGGGAGTCCTTCGTTTTCGTATCCTCTCTGAATAGCTCCCCGGCCTGGATAGAAGCTGTGGCAACCATGGGTCGCAGGGCGCTGCAAGGCTGATACGCCCTAATTCTCAAACAAGTCCGAAAAATCTGTTCAGGGCCCTGTGCGGACGTCCGACCTTTACACAGGAATCCTGGAGCCACAAATGAATCGAACAATTTATTCCATTTGTATCGTAATCGGAAGCCTTCTGGGGCTGAACTGCGTTACTACCAACATTAATAGCCCCGGTCACGCTACTCGTGGCGGGGAAGAGGCATTCTTCGAACAATTAAGTGATCAAGATGATGCCTTCGAATCCCGTCCGGTCAGCCAGCCTGCCACCCGGGATGTCAGCAACTGCCAGTGTGATCCAAAAAGTCAGCCTCCAGGTTATGCAAATCGAGATGACAATCTGGATCGCAAACCGAGCGAGGATCGCCGGGTAACAGTGGATCCGGATCGAGAAGTGGCTACCAACAATCAGGTGGATCCAGTGCCCGTTTCCACCAACAGTACAGATACGAACATTGACGATTATGCGCTCACTGGCACCGCCTCGTGGTATGGCCGCGATTTTGACGGCAAACCCACAGCCTCGGGCGAGCCTTTTGACAGCCGCAAGCTAACAGGCGCCCATAAACAGCTGCCCCTGGGTACCATCGTTATGGTGAAAAACCTCGAAAACGATAAAGAAGTGATGCTGAAAATCAATGACCGCGGTCCGTACGTGGATGGACGAATCCTGGATGTGAGCGAATACGCAGCCGAAGTGCTGGGATTCAAAGAGAAGGGACTGACGACCGTGGGGATTCGAGTAATCCGCACTGGCGATAAGAAGAGTCAGCAAGATGGCGCAACCGCAGAATTCTTCAAGAATGGAGAGAAGGCCGAACCCTTGCCTTCGGAGCAGACCATTGATGCCTCGGCGGTGATTCCAGAGAAATCCTTCAAAGATTATTCCGTTCAAGTTGGAATGTTTTCCACTTTGGAGAATGCCAACCGAATGAAGCAATTCTTACAAAAATACAATCAGCCCGTATTTATACTGAAGCGTTCAGACGGCGAATACGTTGTCCGGGTAGGACAGTTCAATGAGCGATTTGCCGCCGAACAATTAAAGAGTAAGCTCTCGGCCGATGGATACAGCGGCTTTGTGAGCGAACCGGTATATTAGATTGCATTCCCAGGCACAGCTGTGCCTGATCACTTTCGGAAAAGTTTTGCAGAAAAGAGGCCTTCGGGCCTCTTCTTGTATTCGGAGTCCCACAGCGGAGTTTTGGGACTACTAAACGGTACCTGTCAATTCGAGCGCAATCGTATAAGCGATGGTCGATAACCTTCCGGCGCTTCATAGCCCAGCAATGTGAGTACGGTGGCGGCGATGTTTGACAGACCCGGCTCAGCAGTTTCGGAAGATTGGAAATTCTCAACTCCATTGCCGGTGATTACGAAGGGTACCGGATTGAGGGTATGGCTGGTCTTTGCCGAATAGGTGCCATCCTTCTTCTTTTTAGGTTCCCCGGTTTTCTTATCGCTTTCGATCATTTCTTCGCAGTTGCCATGATCTGCTGTGACAATGAGAACGGCGCCTGCCTCATCGCATGCCTTCTTCAACCTCGCAAGACCGGCATCCACCGCTTCCACCGAGTCAATGGCGGCCTGTAGAACACCGGTATGGCCCACCATGTCGCCGTTGGCATAGTTGGCCCGTAGAAATACAAATTCGCCGCTTTGCAGAGCCCGAATAAGGGCATCGGTGATTTCGGATGCCTTCATGGCGGGTTTCTGTTCGAACGGAATAACGTCGGAGGGAATCTCCTCCCATACTTCCAGCTGGTCGTCGAATTTCTGGGAATTATTTCCATTCCAGAAGTATGTGACATGGCCAAACTTCTGGGTTTCGCTCATTGCATAGGTCTTGAGACCGGAAACGGCCATATACTCGGAGAGAGTGCGATCGATGTCTGGTGGAGGAACAAGATATAGAGGCGGAATCTTCAGGTCTCCGTCGTATTCCATCATTCCAGCAAAATGCACTTTCACTGCTGGCTTACGATCGAACTTATCGAAGCTTTCTTCGGTAAACGCGCGGCTCAATTCAATGGCCCGATCGCCCCGAAAATTGAAGAATACTACGATGTCCTCATCCTGGATCGTTCCCACTGGTTTGCCATCTTCTACGATTACAAAAGGCGGAAGATCCTGGTCTATAATTCCTGGTTTTTCCTGGCGTGCCGATTCGATGGCCTCTTTTGCCGAAGCAAAGCCAGGCGCATCCCCGGCCACGTGCGTTTTCCAGCCTTTTTCCACCATTGGCCAGTTCGCATCATAGCGATCCATAGTAATGTTCATTCGACCGCCGCCCGAGGCGATGCGATAGTTTTTGCCGGAAGCATCAAGTTCCGCAAGAGTCTTCTCTAGCTTTTCAACGTAATCCAGAGCGCTCACCTCGTTCACATCGCGGCCATCCAGCAATATGTGCACCCGTACCTGTTCTACGCCGGCTTCATGGCTTTTGCGGATCATTGTGATCAGATGATCAATGTGGCTATGAACGTTACCGTCCGATAGAAGCCCGAGAAAATGAACCACCGGACGTTTTCCCGAGGAAGTGGGCTTCAAAGCAATGCCTGGCCGGTCGGGGCGGCCAATAAGTCCCATCCAGCGATCGTCTTCGAACATCTTGCCCGACTCAATAGCCTTGCCCACAAGTTTGGCGCCCTGGTCAAAGATACGGCCCGCTCCTATGGCATTATGGCCCACTTCCGAGTTTCCCATATCGTCATCGCTGGGCATTCCAACAGCGCGGCCATGCGCTCGAATCTGGAGCGATATCGGAGCATTCTGAATCAGTCCTTTAATTGTAGGCGCGTTGGCCAGGTCCAGTGCATTGCCCGGGTATCCTTCATTCTTGCCGGCATGAATGCCAACTCCGTCCATTATGACCAACACGACGGGGCCTTTAATTCCTTTTCCGTTGGAGCGAAGTGGGGAAACTGTCATGCTTGATGGAATCTAGCGCCAGGGTATGCTTACAAGTGCTTTTTAGGAAGAGCAATGTCGAGCAGTTGCTGTTTTTTACGTTCTACTCGCATGGAAAGATAACCCAGAAGCTCTGCACGATTCATTCCCTGATCGAGCAAAAAGCTTACCGGCAGAAAGGCGCCCGGCGCACGTAGCGAATGAAGCACACGGCGCAGACCGGCATTGGCGCCTTCGCGGGCAGCTCTACCAATGAGCCGATTCCCGAGTTGCTTCCAATCCATTCCTTGTTGCCCGTCCATTTCGGTCAGGATCACTCCAATGAGTGGAAAGCCAGGAACAAGCTGCGAAAGCAGGCGCATCCAGGAGCTGTTCATCATTCGTAGTATGGGGGCGCCTTCGGGAGGTTCTTCAAACCTGGCGATCATGGCTTTTAATCTTTCCTGGATCGCTTCCGGAGTTAATTGCTGCTCCAGGAGTTCGGCGCCTCGCTCAAAATAGGCGCGCACCTGCTCGCTCCACTCCAGAGAGGGACTTCCATCTTCGTCCAGGACCACCGGAATTGTTCGCTCATCGTTCTTATTTCTCTGACGCGGCAGTTGACACTTCTGGTTTGGTCTTAAGTAAACGCTGCCCAGGCGCCGGCTTTCCTGAAGTAATTCGGTAAATCGCAGTCGGTAATAAGCCTGCCGCTCGGAGGCGGGCAGGGTATGGGCTTCGATCACCGCAAGGGTGAGTGGACGATAGCGGCTGACCAGAGCCTCCTGATATAGGCGTTGCAAGCCTGGCTTAAGGCGCTTGTAATTCTTCCGCCAGAATCGATTTCGGATACCATATCGCTTCTTCAACTCCAGGAATGCATCGCTATCGGATTGATAGGATTTCAC
>JAGRNC010000121.1 GCA_020440935.1 Leptospiraceae bacterium
TTACACTGGAACAGGCAATTAGGAAGGAAATAGCGATGGAAGAAAGAAGCCAGGCGGGAAATCGACAATGCATACGACCCAACTAACAACACCGCCAATGATTTCTATCAGATTATTTTTCAGATGAAGCCCCTGGCGAGGACCTCCTGCTGTCCAGTCCCACCGCAGGAGGCCCCTTCTCTTCTAATTCAGCTTTTCCAGGAAGAAGCGTAATCCGCAGCGTAGCTATCGAATTTGATGGGATCTCGACCCAACACCTCTTTTACAGTACTTGTAATGGGCGATGCAAATCCGTCTCGCAAAGCGGAAGCAATGCCGGAAAGCAATTCGACATAGGCTGCATCCAGTCCGGCGCCCAGAAGCATCTTCTTGAATTCCTCCGGATCTACATCGACATACTGCACATCAACTCCGCTGGCAGCGGCGATCTTTTTTGCCACTTCGTTATGGTCCAGGGCCTCTGCACCGGTTAAACCCAATGCTTCGCCGGAATATTTGCTAGTTGCAAGCAATTTGGCCGCCACGGCGCCAATATCGCGGGCATCTATGAAGCTAGCTTTTGCTATACCTGCGGGAAAATAGAGCTTACCGTCGCTGACGATTCCATGAACCCAGTACGTATTAAAGTTTTGCATAAACCAGTTGGGACGGATAATCGTTGCGGGCAACCCGCTGTCCAGGAGTTCCAGCTCCAGCTTTCGCATGGGGGCTTCGGGTGGGGCATGTTCTACCCCAAAGGCAGTCATCAAAACTGTCTTGGTTGGTTTTATCTTCTTGGCCTGATCCAGGTACGGCTTCAGAACTGCGTACTGATCGGCCAGACCGCCGGGGCTTAGAAGAAATACAGCATCGGCCCCTTCCATGGCCGCTGGATTCGCAGCATCCACATATTCAATATTCTGTTTCGCTTCTTTTGGGCTTCGGCTGGCCACAAGTACAGAGTGCCCATCTGCAGCGAGGGCTTCTACCAGCGGTGTTCCCACCGTTCCGGTGCCGCCAAATACATAAACTTTCATTTGATTCTCCTGATTTTAGAGTACCGGCAACAGCCGATCTATACATCACAACATAACAATACTCGATGCGACGTAAATGCCCGAAAGGCTTAAATGCATAGCCATTCGTCTCATACTGGCATCAATTTCGAGATTATTTGCAGAAATTCAGTGGTCCATTCGACCTTCCTCTGGTTAGCTGATCTAGTGGATCTACTCAGCCGAATAGCCAGAACCATCGAAGGGTCTGTGGCGGCTCGTGCTCGTATGCATGGGCGCTGGGGACTGCGATTTGCCTGCGATTTTACGGCAGGATTTCATGTAGTGCTGCGCGGCCGCTGCCTGGTCCAATGCAGCACCACGAATAAGCTTCTGGATTTGCAGGTGGGGGATCTGGTATTCTTTAGTCGGGGTAATTACCATGAGCTGAAGTCAGATGAATCTGCCCCCTGTATTACTGTAGAAGAATGGCAAAAGCGTCAGATCAGTCTGCCTGGATCGAATAAAGGAGAGCACTCCACCTTTGGCCCGAGAGGGTCGTCCGATACAGCCCTGGCAATCGATTCGGATTCCTCACCGGATTCGCCAGAGGAAACCAGCTTTCTCAGCGGCCGATACTCCTTTCCGGCGGGACCCATGCATCCGCTGTTTCGAACCCTGCCGCATTACTTTCACATTCGTGGTAGCAGCCTTCCCATGCACGATCCAATTGTGAATCTGGTGCAACTGATATCGGCGGAATCATCGCGCCCGGATAGCTCCGAGCTCATATTGGGACGGCTTACCGATACTCTTTTTCACTACATACTTCGGCACTGGATGGTGAGCGTGGACACCACCGGTCACTGGTCTCATCTTTATTCCGATGAGGCCGTACTGAATGCTATCCAGAACATAGAAGACCGAGTCGATCACCCCTGGACGGTGGAAAGCCTGGCGCGAGCGCAGGGGCTATCCAGAGCTACCCTGGCTCGACGGTTTAAAGAGGCTACCGGATTGGCCCCCATGGAGTATCTGAATCAAATTCGCATGCAGAAAGCGGCGCAGCTACTGCAAAAGTCCGATGCCACAGTGGAACAGATCGCTATGCAAATTGGTTACGAATCGCCCTTCTCTTTCAGTCGCAGCTTCAAGCGCACCTTTGGTAAAGCCCCTGCACGCTTTAGAAAAGATCCATCCCCGGTAAGTAGAGCAGGCTAGAAACAGAAAAAGCCGGAACTACAAAGTTCCGGCTTACCACGGGGCGGCAACGTCTGGCCGATCGACTTACTTTCGACCGGCGCCCGATTTCTTAAATCCGCCTCGCCTATTTGGTACAGATCCATCTTCTCGAGGACCGTATTTTCGCTTTCGATTGGCGGCCTTGCGAGCCGAGCGAAACCCGCCTCCTCCAGACTTTCCATTTTTGCCGTTCTTGCCCTTTTCGGAAGGAGCGGACGGTTTGGAGGCAGCGATATCGGGCCATGCTGAATCCAGAAGCAGATCGCCATGGCGATCGCGCAGCAGCACCGCCAGAAGATCCTGCGCATCGTAGGATTCCAGAAGCTGGCCTGCAAAATCGCTGTATTCAGCGCCCGGGCTACGTTCCAGCCATTTGTTGATACCCTGACGTACCGATTCACGGGCCATCTGCTGCACCACTGCACGATCGGGCACAGCAGTTCGCTCATGCATCAGACCGGTGCGTTTTTCCAGCGCTCGAAATTTTGAAGCCTCTGATGGTGTAAATAGACAAATGGAGGTCCCGGTCTTACCGGCGCGTGCGGTACGCCCGGTTCGGTGGGTCAAAGCATCGGCGCTATCCGGAATATCATAATGGATAACAAATCCCAGATCGTTCACATCGATGCCGCGAGCTGCCACATCGGTGGCCACAAGAATGGAAAGTTTTCTTTTTCGCAGTCGACCCAGTACTTTTTCGCGAGCAGGCTGCGACATATCGCCATGCAGTCCTTCGGCGCGAAATCCCTTTTTACTGAGATAATCGGCAAGTTCGTCTACATCGGACTTTCGTGCGCAAAATATTAGACCATAAAAATCGGTGGAATTAGTCAGCACTCGCCGAAGCGCTTCGCGCTTATCGCGTGCGTACACTTCATGGGCCAGCATTCGGGTGTTTCGCGGCTCCTGCACACTTTCTACACTTACGCGATCGTAGTCCTTTAGATAAACTTCGGCCGCCCGCAGAATAGTGCCGGCGAAAGTAGCGGAGAACAATAGTGTCTGTCGATCCGGATTTGCGCTGGCTACGATCGCTTCCAGTTCTTCTTGAAAGCCCATGTCCAGCATTCGATCCGCTTCGTCCAGCACCAGGTATCGCAATTGATCTAGATGCAAACGTCCGGCTCGAATATGATCCAGAACACGGCCTGGAGTTCCCACAACGATGGATACTCCGGATTGCAGTGCCTTGATTTGTTGGGCCATCCCCTGCCCGCCATACAGCAGTGCAAAGTGCATCTTCGCATCGCCTTTCATGGATTCCATTTCTTTGCAGACTTGCATCGCAAGTTCCCGAGTGGGCGCAAGCACCAGAGCCTGCACTTTTCGCTCAGAAGTGCAATTCTGAACGATGGGAATTCCAAAGGCCGCTGTCTTTCCGGTGCCGGTTCGCGCCTGGGCCATGATGTCTTTGTGGGTGGTGAGTAGCCGAGGGATTACGGCCGCCTGGATAGGGGTGGGGCTTTCGTAGCCTTTGGAAGCAAGTGCGCTCAGAATGGATTCTGAGACGCCCAGGTCCTGAAATGTAGTTTGCATGGTAATTCCGGCCACTTTTCTTTAGGCCCCTATGCCGGAAAGGCAAAAAGAGGCCTCCAGAGCGGGGTTCGGTGGATGGAACCCCATCCAGTAGAATCTATTCTTCCGCCTTATAAGGGCTATGGAGCTGCACCGGCTCGCTTTTTCGCCTTTTTCTCAGCCGCAAATTAAGCATCTCAACAAAAACCGAGAATCCCATGGCGAAGTAGATATATCCTTTGGGTACATGGTATTCCATGGCTTCGATAACCAGGGAGAATCCAATCAGAAGTAAGAAGCTGAGCGCCAGGATTTTGATGGTGGGATGTTCGTTTACAAAATTGCTGATGGCTGTGGCAGAAACCATCATCACACCCACGGCAAGTACGACAGCTGCAATCATTACCCAGAGATCTTTTGCCATGCCCACGGCTGTAATTACCGAATCCAGAGAAAAGACTATGTCCAGAAACATGATCTGAATCAAAGTGGCGATGAACTTACCCCGTGCCTTCGCATCCGCATGGCCTTCCTCGCCTTCCAGCTTTCCGTGGATTTCCATGGTCGATTTTGCCAGCAGAAATAGACCGCCAAAGAAAAGAATTAAATCGCGTCCTGAAAAAGAAGCCCAGGGGGCGCCTCGATCGAGAAAAGGCATAACTCCATGAACCCAATCCACAACGTTGAACAGTGGCCTGGTTAATCCCATAATCCAGCTCAGAGAAAGCAAAAGGGCAATGCGCATTAACATGGCCAGTGCAAGCCCGGCCTGCCTTGCTTTGGCCTGCTGGGAAACCGGCAACTTGCCCGCCAGAATGGAAATAAAGATGATGTTGTCGATGCCCAGTACGATTTCGAGAACAGTAAGCGTAAGTAGGGCCACCAGAGCTTCTGATGTGAAGATTTCCATAGTCATGCAAAGCGCATGGCATGAGACCTGGTCAATGAGTTTTCGTAACCGATTCTAAACGGAATCGAATCTTACGTTCGGAGACTGCCATGAAAACCAGTAAAACGATACTACTCTCAATTGTTCTAGCCCTATGGATTCCACCCCATTGTGGCGAACCAGTAGCCGATCCTGGAGGAACGCAGGCCTTCAACGTAAAAAAAGCAAATGGAAGCGTGGCGATTTTTGCCGGCGGATGCTTCTGGTGTATGGAGTCTCCGTTTGAGAAAGTCAAAGGAGTGAAAGCGGTATATTCCGGTTACACCGGCGGAGAAAAGAAGAATCCAACCTACGAAGAAGTATCATCGGGAAGCACAGGGCACATTGAATCGGTACTCGTGGTATACGACCCCAGCGTTATATCTTACTCCGAATTACTGGATACCTTCTGGAGAAACATCAATCCAATGCAGGACAATGGACAATTCTACGACATTGGAAGCCAGTACCGCACCGTTATTTTTTACAGCAGCGATTCAGAGAAAATGGAAGCCCAGAAAAGCAAAGAGCAGTTGGATAAATCGGGCCGATTCGAAAAGCCCATTGTCACAAGAATTCTTCCATTCTCAGGCGAATTCTGGATCGCCGAGGAATACCACCAGGATTATTACAAGAAGAACCCGGCCCATTACCAGAGTTACCGACGCGGATCGGGACGCGATGACTTCATCGAGAAATACTGGGGTAAGAGCGATCACTGAGACTGATCGGGAAAGGTTTCGTCACAGGTATCGGCGAGAGCAGGTCTGCCGCGCCGCATCTACCGGGGAACCGGGTTGCGGCGTTGTTGCACATCCGCAGGCGCGAAACAATCGTTGCGCTGCGGGGGAATCGGATTTGACCAGGGGTTCGCAGCAGTCCAATCTGGTACATGGCAAAAAGTTCGGCGAAATCAGACTTTGCAGATAGAATGGGATCGGCTTACGGCCTGAAACCAGCGGACAGTATCCTTCTGGGCCTGGCGATGAAAGAGGCAACCCCGCAGGAGGGCTGTCAAATTCGGCTACCGCTCAAAACCGTTAACCGCCACGGTCTGATTGCCGGCGCCACGGGAACCGGAAAAACAAAATCGCTACAACATATCGCAGGAGAGCTTTCGCTACAGGGCATCCCGTCTCTGGTAATGGATATTAAAGGCGATTTGTCGGGCCTGGCTGCTGCCGGAGAGAAAAAGGACTTCGTAATGGCGCGAATGAAGCAAATCGGTGCGCCGTACGAACCTACGGCTCTTCCCTGCGAACTGTACACTCTCCGCGCCGATGGCGATGGAGCCCGATTGCGCGCCACAGTGACGGAATTTGGCCCGGTGCTACTGGCGCGAATCCTGGATCTAAACGATACGCAGGAATCGGTGCTGGCCGTAATCATGCAATTCTGTGACGAGTCAGGATTATTGCTTCTGGATCTCAAGGATTTGAAAGAGGCGCTGAACTTTGTGCAGAACGAAGGCAAAGAAGGATTTGAAGAAAAGTACGGCCGAATCTCCGCATCATCGGCAGGAACCATATTGCGAAAGGTGGTGGCTCTGGAGCAACAGGGAGCCGACGAATTCTTTGGGGAACGATCATTCGAAGTCTCCGATTTGCTACAAAAGCGAAATGGCAAGGGCGTTATCTCCATTGTTCGATTGATGAATATGCAGTCGAGCCCCGGGTTGTTCTCTACTTTCATGCTGCAACTTCTGGCAGAGATTTACCAGGAAATGCCCGAGTTGGGAGATCCGGAAAAACCCGAACTGGTCGTTTTCCTGGACGAGGCTCACCTAATATTCGAGAATGCGAGCAAATCCCTTCTGGAACAGATCGAAACCATGGCCAAGTTAATTCGATCCAAGGGAGTAGGACTATTTTTTGTAACACAGAATCCGCAGGATGTTCCATCCGCGGTGTTATCGCAGCTTGGTATGCGAGTGCAGCATGCGCTCCGAGCGGTAACCGCTAAGGATAGAAAGACAATAAAGACCGCGGCCGAGAATTTTCCCTTATCGGATGACTATGAAACCGATCGATTGCTCACCGAACTGGGCATCGGCGAAGCGCTGGTCACCGGCCTCGATGTAAAGGGCCGACCCACGCCGCTGGTTCACACGCTTATGTGCGCTCCCGTCTCTCGAATGGATGTACTTTCCGATGCGGAAGTAAAGGCCATCGTAAAGAAATCGGATCTTGCCACTAAGTATAACGAGTCCATTGATCGACCCAGCGCTTACGAAATTCTACAGCAAAAAGCGGAAGCGCGACTGGAAGACGAAGAAGAGACGAAGGCAGAACAGAAGAAACCGGCAAAGCGTACCAGCACTAAATCAAAGAAAGAAGACGAATCCATCCTGGAGAAAGTCGTGGAAAGCAAAATGGCCAGAGATCTGGGCCGCACCGTTGCCAGAGAAATCACAAGAGGACTGATGGGCGCCATCGGACTGAAGAAATCCAGGCGAAGCAAAAGCTGGTTCTAATCCAGTCTGTTCCAGATTGCAGCTGCTCGGTGGCTGACCGGCAGATAGGTGCCTTGCCCTGGCGATGCCCGGGAAGGCCAGCCATCCGCCCATCGTTGTGGGATGATAATCCTATTGCTTGAATCGTGAAATAAGGCCACAATAGTAGAATGGCGGAC
>JAGRNC010000122.1 GCA_020440935.1 Leptospiraceae bacterium
GTTCCTGGCATGGGAGGAACTGGCAGTCAGAGAAGCTTTCAAGACAATGCTCTGGCATTGCAGGAGATCCGAATCGTTCCTAGTTTCCTCCGCGATTCCGTAGAGCCCGATACGGGCATTGAGCTATTTGGCCGACATCTGGAGCATCCAATTCTTGGAGCTCCTATGACGGGAGCTGGAACAAATCTTAAGGATGCTTTGTCCGAGCGGGAGCTGGCTCTCGGAATGCTTCGAGCGTTCAGGGATGCGGGATCCATTGGCTGGGTAGGAGATGGTGCCTCGCTGGGAAAGTTTCCGACGATTCTGGATGCCCTGGAGCAAGTGGACGGCTTTGGCGTATTGATTTGTAAACCGCGGGAGGACACTGCAGAGATCCTAAGACGAATGCAGGATGCTGCCTCTGCTGGCGTTGTGGCCGTGGGCCTGGACATCGATGCGGTGGCTTTCCGAACCATGCAACTGCGGGGCCAAAAAGGAATCGCCCGCGGGATGGAAGCAATAGCCGCGATTCGCGAGAAAGTCTCTATTCCATTTATACTCAAGGGAATACTGAATCCTATGGATGCCGAGCGGGCGGCCCGCGCGGGGGTCGACTACATAGTGGTCTCAAACCATGGGGGCCGCGTGATGGACCAGGCTCCGGGAGCCGCGCGTGTACTGCAGGAAGTAGCCGATGCATGGAAGCAGGGTGGCGGCGCGCCCGGCTCCGTACTGGCCGATGGGGGCGTTCGGTCGGGTTCGGATGCCTACAAATACCTCGCGCTGGGAGCCACTGCCGTTCTCGTTGGTCGTCCCTCGGTGATTGCATTGGCGGGCGGCGGTGAACCAGCGCTGCGATTCATGGTACAATCCTATCGGCGCCAACTGGAAAACACTATGAATCTTTGCGGGAATGCAACATCGGATTCCATAGGTAGCGCCACAGTACGATATGAAGAAAAAGCCTGATCTATGCTAGTTCGATTCGATCAAGCGGATATCTGAAGTGTGCGAAAGCGACGGATCTAGAAAGGCCTGGAATCGTTTGCTCCAATGTTCGGCCAGAGTTCGGGGACTCAGTTTATCTGAGGTAATCTGAGACAGTGTGCCAGGCACAAATTGACGCAGACCGCATGCTACGATGTGCGCAAAGGTGCTGAGGTCATTGCTGACATTGATTGCAATCCCGGAGGAAGTGAAGAAGGATCGAGCTTCAATGCCAATGGCGGCAACCTTTCTCTCCCCAAAATACAACCCGGGATAATCTCTGCGCATCTCAAGAGCCACCGAACAATAGTCTTCCACAGCTTGCGCAGAGATAGAAAGCAGGGCATGGAAATAATCGGATAGAGGAATTTTCCGCCTTTTTAGATCGATGTGCGGATAAATAACAAGCTGTCCCGGTTCATGGGCTGTAAGATCGCCACCTCGCTTTATGGGAACGAGCGGGATTCCGTTCTTTTCAAGCTCATCGGGTTGCTGGCGAAGATTCTGGGCCTTCCATTGTACGCCCCCCGTTATGGTTGGCGGATGCTCGCAAAAGATCAACGTTTCCTGCCGTTTTGCCCGCAAGTCCGCTTGCTCTTTTTGATAATCTGCGTATTGCAGGGATTCTCTGTATTCTTCTGGAATCATGACTCAATCATTGGCACAAAGCGCACTCCAGTTAGCCGACTTCTTTCCAATTTTCCGTCCCGCCGAGTTACCAGGTAAAGATACTGCATATTGCCTCCCGCTGGCAAAACCATTTTGCCTCCTTCGGCCACCTGCTGCTCAAGATCCGCAGGATACTGTCGAAAAGCAGCGGCTGCAAGAATAGCCTGAAAGCTGGTACCTTCCATTCCACGGCTACCATCGCCGCAATGCACCGTGACATTTTCGATGCCCAGAGATGCCAGACGCAGGCGGGACTCGGCCGCCAATTTCGGAACTCGCTCGAAGGATAGCACCGATTGGAATAGCCGAGCCAAAATGGCGCTCTGGTAGCCGCAACCCGATCCAATTTCCAGAACGGTGGTTGCGGTGGTGCCGGGATCCGGAAGAATGCAAGCGGTCATGAGCGCTACTATGTAAGGCTGGCTAATCGTTTGATCATGACCAATGGGCAGTGGACCATCATCGTAGGATCTATCTCTTAGATCTGCGGGTATGAATTCCTCGCGGGGTACCGAAAGCATGGCTTCCAGGACCCGGCTGTCTTTGATGCCGCGGGCACGGATCTGGCGTTCGACCATTGCGGCTCTCTGCTCCTGGAAGTTCATACGCGAAAATATATGCTTGCAATGTGCGCAGGTCGAGTCCGAAAATGGGCGCATATGCAGCGCAAGCTTTCCTTACTAATCATTGTATGTGCCAGTCTGTTTTTCGCAAACTGTTTTCAGATTCTGAACTATATCCAATTCAACGGCGATGGTAGTCTCAATGTAGTGTGGCGATTTACGATTTCCAAGTCTCTGGCCGAACGTCCCGCTTCGGAAGAAGAACAGGGCGATGACTTTCAAACAAAGATGGAAGAGGCAAGGCAGAAGGTGCTGGCAAATCTGGGCAACAAAGTGAAAGACCTGAAAGCGGAGGTCGTGGACACCGAATACGATACAGGCATGATAATCGCATTTAAAGTTCCGGACCGAACCAAAATGCCTGCGTTGGAAGGCGGCACCGGAGATGATGAATTGCCCGCCTTTCCTATCTATGACGCCAAAACAAACACCCTCAAGGTCACCTTCGAATCCAAAGAGAAGAAGGAAGTAGCCGAGGAGGCGACGCCAGGTGAGCCATCAGCGCCCAGCGGTGAGCCCGGTGAAAGCAGCGCCGAAGGCCAGGAAATGGACGAAATGGGTAACAAGATTGCCAAGATGGTGCTGTCATCGGCCCGTTATCAGATTCTCATCTCTGGGAAGGTGCCAGCTAAAGCCACATCCATAGGAACAGAGACCAAAGATGTAGAGATTCTCAAGCTCGGCGATCAGTACTTAATTGATTATCCTTTTATGAGTTCCCTTACGGATGGTAGTAAGAAAGTGGATCTGGTAATTCAAATGAAGGACTGATATGTTCGCAGCCATGTTTCTGGATATTCTGGTTTGGCCGGAGGCGGGCACTCTTTCATTCATCGGCGCCTTTTTATTCATCGGCGCCCTTCTGCTAACATTTGCGCTCTTTCGATACGCCGCCTACAAGCGGAAACGGCGCGAAGAGACCATCGACATACTAATGCATCATGCATATGATCGCCATGTTGCCGGTAAGGAAATCCAGCGATTTCGGGTATTTCTAAATGCTATGGAAGACAAGCACCTGGAGGATTTCAGGCAGGCTTTCAGTCATCTCCGCAAGCCACTATTTATTTATGCGCGCCATCATCCCGATAAAGATTCGGTCCGACTTTATCAGAAATTGGCCGTAGACGGTCTGGGAAGCACCATGGACGGCCTGAAGGATGTCCATCGCGGCGAAATCGGCCTGGCAGAGATCGATTCGGCCCGCTATATCTTCTACGTGGCTGACATTGGTGAGCAGCTGGAAATTGCTCTACCTTCTTCCGCACCTCGTGTTCAGGGCAACTTACTGCGCGCCTATATGTACAGACCACAATCGGGCGGATACAAGGTCATGTTTACCATCGATCGCAAATCGACAAACGGTCACTATTTTGGACAGATTACATCCATCGAAGAAGCGGAGGACCGCCACAGAATGGCCTTCATGGAAATCGATGGAAAGATTCGCGGATTTATCCCAGAAACCGGCATGGAGCCGGTAGGCGGCGAGGAGTTTGCATCTCAGGACCGGCTGCCAACGAATGCGGGCCCAGCGGGATCGGGGAAGGAAACCGGCGGCGAAGAGAAGAGAGAGATATTCGAGTGCAACGTTTATCTGGAGAAGATATCTGATCGGGCCGCTGTCTTTCGGGCGGATTTAGACATTATGAGCTACAACCGCTACCATCATCTCTGGGAGTTGCGCTTGACTCTGTTAAATGGAGTCGAGTTCATGAGTCGAGGAACATTCTCTCCTCTGCCTCAAGGCTACCATCGCTACTTATTTCGATTTCTGGAAACCGATCCCGCCATGATCGATGAGTTGAAGAAGGAAATTGAGGCCAATCAGCCGTTTCCGGAGAGAATGAATTAATACATGGCCCTGTACATCGCTTCCAAGCATCTTCATATTCTCATTGGGTACCTTCTGGTGCTCTACGGTTTTCTTTCTATCTGGCTCGATCAAAGAATCAAGAAGACCAGGCCCATCGATGAAACGACGCGGGCGGCCCACCGCCAGTATGCGCTGGCCGTAAAAATTGCCCAGTACGTAACTCTGGTTTCGCTGCTCACAGGAATTGTTCTGCTGAATACCTACTGGAGCGCCGGTGTGGCCATTAGCTCGCTCTGGTGGGCCGTTGCGAAGGTAATTCTATTTCTGGCGCTTACTGGAATTATGGGGGCTATGGGCAGCATTCCTCTGAAACGTCGCCTGCATGCGCTGGATACCGGAAACAAAGACAATGATCTGCATGTTTCCACGGCCAAAAAGCTGCAGAACTTCAAGCTGCTGCAGCTAATGATTCTTGTTGCGCTGGCCGCTCTGGGGCATTACAAACCAGGACTTTCGAGCGAACCGGCAAAGACGCCAGCATCCACGATACAGCAAGAAAGTCCATCCAGCCAACCGGCTCAGGAGGACCCCGGCTCCGAATCGGAAACGACCGAGCAGCCTTCGTCCAATTAGCGTCCAGTCAAAACTGTAGAATCAGCCGGCAACCCTGGTGGCCGGCTGCTCGAGAGGCGCCGCGATTCAAGATTTGTAGTTTGGTCGCCTCCGCTCTTTGAAGGCAGATTGTAGCTCGCGAAAATCTTCGCTATCCAGAAAAGCAGCATTCCAGACCGCCACATATTGCAGTCCTTCCTGAGGAGTGTGGTTCTCCATATAATTTAGTTGCTCTTTAACCCCTTTAAGGACGATTCCCGGATTTGCCGCGATCTCGTGTGCATAGGCGATCGCGCCGGTATGGAGCGAGGACTGGTCCTCAAAAATCTGACTGAACAAGCCCATCTCCAGGCAGCGCTGCGCGTCGAAATCAGCGCCGGTAAAGGCCATTAATCGCGCGGCGCCCTGGCCGACGATGGATGGCAGCCGATTGAGGCTGCACATATCGGCCACAATGGCCACTTTCGTTTCGCGGAGACTCACCGATGCATCGGCAGCGGCGAAGCGAAGATCGCATGCACAAATTAGATCGAGTGCACCCCCTATGCAATGCTTATGAACGGCGGCCACGAAAACTATATGGCTTTCCATCATCTTAATGAAACCCGATTGCATTTGTCGAATGAGGCGAAGAAACTCCATGCGCTGATCCGCCGTAGCCCCCTTAATTATGTCGCCAAACTTCTCGCCGAATTCGTTTAGCTCCAGACCGACAGAAAAGGATTTCTTTTTTGAGGCGATAACGGCTACTTTGATAGAGGGATCCGATTCCAGAAATTCCACAACCTCGGGAAGTTCTTTCCAGAAATCCCAGACCATGGAGTTGCGCGGATCTGGTCCGTTAAGATAGATGATTGCAGTGCGATTTTCTGATTGTTTTTCAATTTCGAAGTAGTTGAATTGACCCATACGGGGAAAGGAGAGGAAGCTGATCTTGCATCAAGCTTAAAAAAAATGAAAGCGCAAGAGCTCAGAGAGAAATTGGAAGAGCCCGGTCAGTCCTTTCGGCTGGGAAGCGTCATCCAATCGGTGGCCGCCGATGCACGGGAAAACGTGGAAACGATGCAAGCCCTGGAGGATTTGCTCCAGGATTGTAGCGATCCGGACTTCTGGCGCACCGACGGTCGGTGGGCGAGCACTTTGTTTCATACTGTAGTGCGAGTGGGCAACTCCCGTTCCATGATGCTACTTCTAAGCTTCGCACGGCGACTACCGGAGGATTTTCCTTTTGGTCCGGTGGATCTGCTGGGTAATATCCTGCCTCTATATGGCCATATCATGATTGGACCCGCCAAGGAGCTGGTTCAAGAGAACGCAAGCAGCGCCTGTCTGGCTGTCGGTGTGCAGACGCTCTGTCAGCTCTATCTCGATGGGGCCATCTACGGCGAAAACATGCGCTATTTACAGTCGATGATTGACGACTTCGAAAGCGATAGCTATCTATCGCAGAACATTATCGAGCTCGTGAAGAATTCCATGCAGCGCAATGTCCCCGAGAATGTCGATATCGATCCGGATGATGTTCTTGTTCAGATGAGCGACTGAATCGTCTAATCCGTCTGTCGGGGCACCTGTTTATCTCTGTAAAGAGGCCCAGCACTTCCAACTTTGCGGGGCTGATCGATCTTAGCTGTGCGAAACCTATCCTCTCGGCGCGAAAGACTGCAATGCACGATACAATCGCAGCGAAACCGCCAGGCTACTATGCAATCGAATGCGCCGAAGTGGCTTTTCGGATTGTCGGTTCTCGAACAGTCGGACCTCGGCCGTAGGTAAAGAATCCTGCCGCCATAATTCCAGTCTACCAACGGGTAGAGCAGTGCTCAATCTTGATAAAACCGAGGACCGCTCCGGAACCCTGGAAACTCTGGAGGGCCAGAAACGAAGCCAGAGCCTTCCCTGTACCAGTTTTCCATTTTGCCATACGATAAGATGCACAGAGGTTGAAATAAGCGAAATAAGCAGAATGACAGAGAACAAAACGGTAACGATCAGGCTCCTTTGATCCCAGCTCAGCGGAATCTCGAGACCCTGAAAGACCAACATTAGCATACCGGACAAAAAGAGAGTCAAAGGAATGCATACCTCCAGAGAGGCCCAGTCCCGCCATAAGATGGCCTTTTCGGAGTCTCGAATACTAAAGGCATTCATCGCTTTCTTATGAATGGTGGTTGGGCTCCCCTTTTCTTTTGCTGGAAGTACAGTTCCTTCCTGCATTGACTGCATTTTCAGAAACTTTCGAGATGCTTCTTTTCGTGAAGCGAATCGATGAACCTCCAGGAAGATTCCGCCTATTAGCCGAAAAAAGAGAACGGGTCCGCTTCGTGGAGCAATACGGATTTCGCGGTGCGACGCTTCGCTTCCCAGCTCAATGCCGCCCAGTCCGTCGGAAATCCGCACTACAAAACGATTGTTGCTTTCGACAGATGCAGAGACATGAACCCCTACGCGACGAAGATACAGCAAAATTGTAGATCCAAGACCGGCCGCAAGAAAGCCAAGTGATATCAATATCTGCGCATACAGCCCGGCCTGCAGATGATCATAATAGGCGCCCACGGCCAGAAAGGCAAGGCCTGCTA
>JAGRNC010000123.1 GCA_020440935.1 Leptospiraceae bacterium
AGAAAAGGAGTCCAGAAAGTCCTCAAATGCAGCCCGGTGTTCAGCGGGAAAATCGATTTCGTCCAGGGCAGTCCGAAAGCAGGCAAGCCATACCCGACGACCGTCTTCGGTAATTCGAAATGGCATATGCCGGGCACGCATCCTGGGTGGACCATGTTTCTGAGAAAAGAGCGGCGGACCACCGAGCAGTTGTACAAAGAAATCGGCGGATCGATCCGCGGCTTGCTCCAGCCCTGCGGGATCCGAGGGGAACAATAGAGCGATTTCTGAATTTGCCAGGTGACGGTAATGAGCCTTTAGAAGATCCCGAATTCCCTGCTCGCCCAGGATTTGAAATACTTCTCTGGGAGGAGGAGGACCCTGCGGCGGACCGCCCGGAGGAACAAAAATATCCACCCGGTCAAGCTCGGGCGAAGTCATCAGCCGTCAATCCGGAGCCAACAGGTTTCTACTTGCCTCGACCGGGGCAACGGGGAAGTTGCTATAGGCTTATGCAATCGTCCGCATCCCATCGTTCTGGCCGCCGAATTGTATTGGTGGCATCCTTTCTGATCCTCGCATCGGCATATTGTAGACCGACTCCCAACGAATCTCTGCGCAATCAGTACCAGGATGTAGCCAACAAATTCTGCACCGCCATGGTTGATTGTATGAAAGAAGAGATTTCCCAACGCCTGGCCACGCAGCCGCAAAAGCGCGATTTCCTGATTCGGCGACTGGATCAGGATTATTGTATAGAAGGCCAATTCGAAATCATTCAAGGGCTGGAAAGCCGCAATGAGCCGGAACAAATCATGAAGAACTACCAGTCATGCGCAGAGGCAGTGACCCAATCGGAAAGCTGCCAGCAACGCCGGGCTGTACTGGCATCGGATGAAAGCTGTAAGAAAATGCGAGCGTTGCCGGAAGACTCTCCCTGATGGGCCGAATTTCCGTAGATCAATTCTGCGCAGGCTTCGCAGCAGGCGATGCCATATCAAACGAAGCCCTCCTAATTCAGGAATATTTACGCCGGTCCGGATACACCTCAGAGATCTACAGCGAGAATTTTGCGGAAAAGGATGCTGGTCGAATCCGTCATTTTCGCACCTATCGCGGTTCCAGCGATTCCATACTTATTTACCATTATAGTTTTTTCACCCGAATGCTTCGAATGCTGCCCGGCCTCCCATGCAAGAAGTTGATGGTTTTTCACAATGTGACACCCGGCAAATATGTGCGTCCGTATAATCGGAGACTGGCCGATTCATTGGATCAGGCCAGAGAAGCATTGGAAGAATTGCGACCCTGTTTTTCCAGCGTCCTGGCCGATTCGCGTTACAATGCCGGAGAGCTGCGAAAGATGGGCTACTCGGACGTAGAAGTGAAGCCTGTGCTGTTCTCGCGCCCTCGCCCGGCCGAGTCATCGGCCATGCTACCCTATCTACAAGAAGGAAAGAAGAATATCATTTTCGTTGGGCGAGTCTTCCCCAACAAGATGCATCAAGATTTAATTAAGTCGTTTTACTTCTTCAAGAAGATCTATCCAGAAGCCAGACTGATTTGTGTGGGCTCGTTTCATCCCGGAGTTCGCGCCTACACCGCCGAGATTCGAAATCTGGTAACAGAACTGGATTTGAACCAGGATGTGGTATTCACAGGCATGGTTTCCGATGCAGAAGTGGCTGCATGCTACCGCGCCGCCCATTTGTTCTTTTCCATGAGTGATCATGAGGGATTCTGCGTTCCTCTTGCAGAATGCATGTATCTGGACATCCCGGTGGTAGCCCGGGCGGCCGCCGCCGTTCCCGAGACACTGGGAACCGGCGGGATCCTGATTAAGGGTAACGATTATCCCGCTATTGCAGAAACCATGGCCATGGTGCTCGAATCGGAGGAAATTCAGGAAAACATTCGAATTGGGCAAAAAGAGGAGATACAACGACTTCAGCCGCAGCGCGGGCTTGCCGTTGTTCAGAAAGAACTGCAGTCCCTGGGATTGCATCTTCCGGAGGCGCCATGAAGCTAATTATCGCCATTATTCAACCCCATCGCCTGGAGGATGTGCGCAACGCTCTAAATAGGCATGAAATTTACCGACTCACAGTGAGCGATGCTCAGGGCTACGGTCAACAAAAGGGATACAGAGAGATCTTCCGCGGTCGCGAAGTGTTCATCCACCTGGTAAAGAAACTTCGCCTGGAAATTGCAGTGCCCGACGAATTGGCAGAAAATGCCATCGCTGCGCTCATCGAATCGGCGCGTTCCGAAGGCGGCGGCAAGATCGGCGACGGAAAGATCTTCATACTTCCGATGGAAGAATGCGTTCGGATTCGCACCGGCGAAAGGGGAAAGGATGCCATTTAGGGCAGGGCCAATGCAAGTTCGCCAATCCTACCGACTCCAATCCGCTTTGCAAACCGAGAGCGCCGAAAACAGCTGAGTAAAAAGAAAGGCCAGATATTCGTCTGGCCTTTCCCCGAGATGAAATCCGGACTCAAGCAAAGAGCAACAGATTTCTTAACTTAGTAGCGAGCGATTCAGAATTAAGCCTGAACGCACGCATCACCGCCATCCTACATTCCGATAGCGGTTCCACCATCTACTCGTAGAATATTTCCAGTAATGAAAGATGCATCTTCGGAGCAGAGGAAACGCACTACTCGAGAAATGTCCTCAACTTTGCCCGGTCTTCCTAGAGGAATGGACTGCTTGAGCATTTCTTGCACTTCTTCGGTAAGGGAACCGGTGAGATCAGTCTGGACGTATCCTGGACAGATTGCATTGCAAAGTAGTCCTTTCGATGCATATTCCCGGGCCACGACCTTGGTAAATCCAATAAGTCCGCTCTTGCTAGAAGAGTAGTTAGCCTGTCCGGCCTGCCCTACCAGTCCGGATACGGAGCTGATGTTTACAATTCTTCCGCCGCCTTCGGCTTTCATCAGCATTCGAAGCATTCCCTGGGTAACCAGAAATGGGCCCTTCAAATTCACATCCAGCACCAGATCCCATTCTTCTTCTTTCATTCGAATCAGAAGGTTATCCCGCAGAATCCCGGCATTGTTTACCAGAAAGTTCAGACCGCCAAATTCGGCTTTGATCTTGTCCGCCGCGGCGCCTACTTGCTCTTTGTTGGTTACATTACATGCAATGCCTACAGCCTTTACCCCGAATTGGGAGGATACCTCGGCTGCAGTTTTGTCGCAGTCTTCCTGCTTTACGTCTAAAATGACCTGATCGGCTCCCCACTCAGCCAGATCTTCAGCAATAGATCGACCGATGCCCCGGGCCGAGCCGGTTACCAGGGCCACTTTTCCTTTAAATGGTTTTTCGCTCATGGATGTATCCCTTAGGGACTACCCTGGCCTACAAGTAAAAACTGCTCCCTGGATTGGATAGCCGGGCACTTCCGACCTGCCAGTTCCCAGAGGTTGCGTCCGAAAATCCTCTTCGCAGAGTCCCACCGATGCCTCGGAGGTCGGACTACAAGCGGGTTCCGGCCCATCGAGTTGTAAGCGAAGTGTTACTATACATTCAGTAAAGAGTCATGCGAATGTAACTGGCAGGTCCTTGTATTGGACAATGATCGTGGCAACGGCCGAACCTACACCATCTCTGGCGCCGCCAGTTTTTTCCGCGTACGAGGTGGGTCGGCGTTGTTTGACAATTGATCGATTGAAAGAACTCTCCGGCTTCCACTATGACCTGCCTTCGGAAGATGATCCAGCAGTGGATGTTTATGAATTATACCGCCAGTATCCGGACCTGCAATTTCTGCCAGTTTCGGGCGGAAAAGACTCCATTGTGGGTTACACTCTTCGAAATCAGTTTCTGGCCATTCTGAGCAAGAACCATTACAGTCGCGAGCTGATGCTCAGACCCGATGTAAAACTGCAATCCATGATGCGACCGGATCCGGTCATTCTCGATGCCTATGCCACTCTCAGCGAGGCATCGACTGTATTAATGAATCGTCCGGAAGAGTCCAGATTCGATCCATTTGTGGTTACTCTAGAAGGCAAATTCTACGGAATCTCGACGGTAGATCTAATCCTGAAGGGAATGAATTCTTTTCTACGTCGCGACAACGAAGCCTGCCTGGAAGCGCAGTTTTCACTGTTAAAGATGCCCTCACCTGCCCGGGAGGTGGATTTTCCTGCCGCGCAGGATTTGAATGGCCTGCGATTCCATCGCTTTGTGCAGCCGCTTTCTGGGCCGGGCGGCGATTTTGTGCAGATCTATCCTGTGAACGATCAGCTAACTCTGTTCTTTCTTTTTGATGTTTGCGGCAAAGGACTGAAGGCCAGCGCCATGGTTTCCATTATCGGAACAGCTCTGGAGACTCTTATGCGAAAGGCCACCGAGCGAAGAAGCATGGATAGTCGTTCCATTACTCCGCTGCTGCAGCAACTCAATGATATCACCTGTTCGCTTAGCCCGCAGGAAATGTATGCTACCGGTATTGTGGGCGCCGTGGACCACTCCAAAGAGGTGCTGGCGCTGTATGATTTTGGTCATGGCATGTGCTGGATGGCCCGAAGCTTTAAACCGCATCGCCTGGAGCGCAGCGCCATCGGCAGTGCCGATCAGGCGCCATTTTTTGGAATTCACCCCGATCTGGAAATTCGCCCGGTGTACTATCGCTGGAAGAAAGGGGACCTTCTGTTTGCCTGTTCCGATGGTATCGTGGAGCAGCGCGACGGAGCCGGTCGAATGTTTGGCGCGGAAAGAGTAGAAGAGCTGCTTGCACGAACCCTTCCGGAACCTGCGAAAGTGAATCGCGAAATTCTGCACTACTGGGAGAATTTCCGAGAAGATTGCCGCGTGGCCGACGATCTCTCCCTCCTTTCCGTACAGTTTGAGTCATTGCGGACTTGACAGCCGTTCGGGCCTGGCCGACTCTGCTGGCTTATGTCCGAACTACCCAGGCCAGCCGGTTATCTAGCATCCGGTTGGAACGCAGGAATCAAAGATAGTAGCCTTGACTTTGGAGTTATTCATTCCAGGGTTCCCGCTGCAGCTGCGGCCGTATTTACGCGAAGCCATTTTCCGGGCCATCCTGTGGTGGTGGGCCGCGAACACGTGGCCGATGGCTCGCTGCAAACGATTGTAATCAATTCCAAGAATGCCAATGTTGCCAACGGCAGCGAAGGACTGGACCTGGCGCGCAATATGTGTCGCTGGACGGCCGCTTCGCTGGGTATTTCCGAGAGTCTGGTCCTGCCTTCGAGTACCGGAGTCATTGGACGGCTACCGCCTGTGGACCGTATTCAAGCAGCCTGCCAGGAGGCGTCCCAACGGCTGGTAACTGCCGATTTTGAAACATTCAATCAGGCCATGATGACCACCGATGCATTTGCCAAGCGAAGAGGTTATACGCTGAGCGATGGAAGCGTTGTTCTGGGGCTGGCAAAGGGCGCCGGAATGATTGAACCAAACATGGCCACCATGCTGAGCTACCTGGTTAGTGATGCCTCTATGCCCGCATCGGACCTGGACCGATTGCTTCGATTCTGCGTAAACCGAAGCTTTAACCGCATTTCTGTAGATAGCGATACTTCCACCAGCGATACTGTGGTCCTGATGGCCAATGGAGCAGCCGGTGCGCAACCACTGGAATTCTCAGAAGCCACCGCTCAGCTACTTTCTTCGCAGCCACTGGAAGTATTGCTGGGGGACCCGCTACCGCTGCCTGGAGTCGAAATGGACCGACTGGAGCGATCCAACCCGTGGCCCGACCATCTAAACGAGGCAAGCCTGGAATTCTTTAGGGCCGTACTACGCTGCTGCCTTTTTCTAAGCCGAGAAATTGTACGCGATGGAGAGGGAGCCAGTCGCTTTTTTGAGGTTCTGGTTGTAGGGGCAGCCAGCGAATCCATGGCCTACAAGGTTGGACGGTCTGTGATTAACAGCCCTCTGGTGAAGACGGCCATCCATGGCGCCGACCCAAACTGGGGACGATTGATCATGGCCATAGGAAAGGTATTTGACGAACCGATTCACCCCGGTCAGATTAAGATATACACTGGAAAGCAGCTGTTATATGCCGGCCGCGAATCCGGCGAGGAGGCCAGGCCAGATCTACAGTCCTTGCAGGCGCACTTTCGGGAAGCAGAGATTAAGATCAAAATCGATCTGGGCATTGGTTTACACTTCGACCGGTTCTGGAGTAGCGACCTGACTGCTGACTATGTGCGACTGAACGCTGACTACACAACCTGAGCCATCGGTGGCCACGAACCATGCAACGAATCTGGAACAGCCCCTCCGGCCGATACCGCTTGCAGAGCTGGTTTGTCACGGCGGCCTCAGCCATCGTCATCGCAGGTCTGTTCTTCTTGTTGCATGCGATTTTTCCCACCGATGCCAATTCAGTGATCGAAAGCGGAAAGAAAGAGAACCTGGTAACGGTGCTCTTTATTGTGCTCTCCGTACTCATTCTTTTTCCGGCCCGCGAATATATTCTACGCCAGATTTTCCGCCGGCAGGATTGGGAAACATTAATCGACGAAGATATCCATCACCTGGATTTCCTGGCGCGCCAATTCTCCATCGATTCATTGTTGCATCAGATCGTTCCCGACCTTTTGTATTGGCTTCGGGTGGGTAGCGCTCGCATTGCCATTCTTGGCGAAGACAGAAAGAATTACCGATTTCACATTTATAAGAACGGTAAGATTATCAAAGGAAATGCAATCTACTACCACAAGACGGAAGAGCTCAAACGGGAATTCAAGAACTATCGAAAGATTGCGCGATTAGACGATGAGGAATTGCCAGCCGAATTGCGCGACATCATGCAACAGAATCGCGTAGCCTGGATTGTTCCATTTGTATTTCGCACCAGGTTACTGGGATTTCTATTCTTGATGGAGCCTCCGCGAAACCAGTTCGCGGATCGTGCGCTACAGCTGTTGGCGGGAAAAGCGGCAGTAAGCATTCAAAACCACATTCTTAGTTCCAAAATCATCGATGCCGGGGAATTCGAAAAAGAGCTTCAATCGGCGGAAAAAGTACATAGTCTGATGAAGAATTCCAGGCTTCCCACTATATCCGGGTTCGAGATCAAACCAAAAGAAGACGAATCAGGCAGCTCGGTGCAGGAGTTCTTCGAAGCGTCCGACGGCTGGTATCTTGTGATTTTCGCCACTGCTCGTGGCGGCGGAGTTTCCGGCCTGGTCTTATCTGGACTGCTGGGGCATTTGTATTCTTTAATCCACCTCGAAAATGAACTATCGATCCACAGAATTCTTGGGCATATGCGAAAG
>JAGRNC010000124.1 GCA_020440935.1 Leptospiraceae bacterium
TGGGATCTGGAAGAGTCCGCACCGAAAGCAAAGCCATCCGATGCATTGAGCGAAGAGGGGCGAATGAAGTCACAATCGTCCGAC
Source organism: Leptospiraceae bacterium (assembly GCA_020440935.1). Taxonomy (GTDB): domain Bacteria; phylum Spirochaetota; class Leptospiria; order Leptospirales; family Leptonemataceae; genus UBA3465. The sequence goes on from JAGRNC010000124.1 coordinate 85, forward strand.
ACACGGAGACCACTGATGGGGCATTCGGGAGCGGCCGCATCGGATTCCGACGAGGCTGCCTGCACCCCATCGGCTTCTGTGGTTGTTCGGTTAAGCGTTGTGGGACTTTCGCCTCCGGAGCCATTGTTGCGTATCTTGAAAACTCTGGAGACTCTAGCGCCCGGTCGCTGTCTGTACGTGTTTCACGAAAGAGAACCAAGGTTTCTATTTCCGCATCTTGCCGAAGGCGGTTACCGGTATCGCATGGTTCGCAAAGGTCCCGAAGATGTACGATTGCTTATTGGCGCCAGGACCGGGGCAGATCTGCCCGGCTCATCGACGGCCGCTACTCCGCGATTATCTTCCAGAACGGAACCCCGGACTGGAAATAAGGGCGAACCTATTCAATTCGACGAGTGAAGCATGGAAGCGCCGAAAGAAGCCCACTTTGGAGTTTTTGCCGCGAACCTTACCGTTAGCGCCCTGGGCTGGTTTTTGCTGGCCATTGGTGTACTCGTTAACTCGCAGAGTCTGGGCATCCATTTCTATAACGGCCCGGCTATCGCACTGGTGCATACATTTACGCTTCTAACCATTACGCCGGCCATTCTGGGTGTTCTGTTTCAGTTGTTGCCTGTGGTCGTGGAGGGTAGGCTATCCAGTCGACGGCTGGCCTGGTTTGTATCAATCCTATGGTGGATCGGCGCTGCAGGCTTTGTGGCCAGCCGATGGTTTTTTCCAGAGGGGATCATCGGATTTATTCCGGTGCTGCTGCTTTCCATTGTTTTGCTATTGGTTCTGGTGCTGCAAACGGTGCAGAGCGGCCACTGGAATGCGCAGGCATGGGAGGTATTGGTCGCCCTCGGCTGGCTTGTCATGATGTCGGTTTCTGGAATGGTGATGGCAGGCGGCGTAGTGTCTCCGCTGGAATTTGTTACATGGCATGCCTGGACGGGCATTCTGGGTTGGTTTGCACTGATGATCGTGGCGCTGACCACAAGGTTATTGCCGATGTTTTTATTGAGTCACGGCGGCAGCCACCGATGGGCGCACTTTTCGGCCACCCTGTTGGCCGTCAGTCCGATCATCCATTTACTACACTGGTTTGGCCCCTTTGCTACTGGCTCGCTGTACTCGGATTTACCATTTATGCTTTGCTGTGGCCTGGCTGGCCTGGCTTTTCTAATCTACTTACAGCAATGTGTGCGAAAGCGTATGCGAAGAAGTCTGGAAACTCCGATTATCCTTTTTCTTTTAGCTTTCCTTTTTCCGGTCATCGCCTGGGCACTGGCCGCAGCAATGCAAACGTTGAGCCTGCTCGACCTTTCGGGCTTTAAACTAGAAGGCCATCGTATCGCATCGATACTGGTAGTGTTGATGCTTCCAGGTTTTGTGGGCACTGCCACGGTGGGCATGGGTGCGAAGATCGTTCCGTTTATGAGCTGGATGGCCATGCAGGCCCGGTTGGGCCCCGGCAACACGATACTTCCCAGGGATCTGGGCCATCCCGCACTGTCCCGAGCGCAGTTATTCATTTATCCCGCGGCCGTGCTGCTACTGGCTTGCGGTTGCATCTGGCCCATCCTTTTTCCGCTAGCCGGTGCTTTCTTTTTCATCAGTGCAACGCTCAATGCCGTGCAAATGGGACGCGGATTTTTAGCAATCAGGAGGACCAGATGAGCGATTTGATAGAGCGTCTAGAAGCAGAACTAAAATCCGTTCTCGATCCCGAAGTTGGTTTAAACATAATCGATCTAGGGCTGGTGTATTCGTTGAACGTGGATGACGAAGGGGCTATACACGTTGCCATGACACTGACTTCCAGAGGCTGCCCCGTGGGTCCTTTGATCGTTGAGGAGGCGGAAAACACCTTGAAGACTCTGAATCCAGGAAAGCAGGTATACATGTCGCTGGTCTTCGATCCTCCCTGGAGTCCCGAGCGAATATCCGAAGAAGGACGGGCAATGCTGCAATAGCCAACGAAGCCCGTAGCAATCAATCATGGATCAAGATCAACCCACCCAGAGCAAAACCCGCAAATAGAACCAGGAGCCAAATTCCATAGATTGGATGGGCTTTTCGAACCTCCATAAACTGAAAAGCCACCAGCGCAAATTTTACGCCGCTTACAGCAATGATCAAAATTGCAGAGACGATATGCGATTCTGCGAAAACGTACATCAGCGCAACAAGCGAAAGCAGCGCAACCAGAGCGAAAGTATTGTGCCAGCGTTTCATTGTGCGCCTCCCAGGGGCAGTATATAGAGCGCCGGAAACACCAGTATCCAGATCAAATCGCACATATGCCAGAATACGCCGATGGTCTCTACGTCATCGTGCTCGGCGGAACTGTATCGCCCCCTGGAAATGCTGCGCACCGTATGGCCGAGCAAGACCGTGCCCACCAGAACGTGAAGAAAATGAAAACCAGTGATCAGCCAATACATCGTAAAGAAATCATTGTAGGCCAGATCAAATCCGGCGCTGTATTTTTGTCCATATTCGAACCCCTTCAGGCCCAGGAATAGAAGGCCGCTCAAGCCGCCCAATGCGAATAGCCTCTGCGAGAGTTCGGATCGATTTTCGCGCAGCGCTGCCAGACCCTGGGCCACAAACCAGCCGCCCAGAATCAAAACGCAGGTATTGATGGTTCCTATGGTCAAATCCAAATGGGCTGCGGATGCGGCGAATTCCGAGGGCGCATCATGGTAGTATGCAAAGAATGCAACCAGGGCCGGTATAAAAGTCAGGAATTCCACCGAAAGGATCATCCATATGAGAATGCCTCCGGGTGGATAATAGATTCGCTCCTCGGTATTGTTCGTCATAGTAGGCCTCCTTTCTTGCGTAGCGTCTTTCTCATTCGAGTCAGGTCCCTCAGACTTAAAGAACGTCGGGTACGAGCGATGGTATGGATCGACACAACCCAACGCTGTCATTGAATAATACACTATAACGGCTACAATGGTAGGGGGCCTTGCTGTAGATCAAGTTTCTATGAGAATTATTCCATTTCTAATTTTGTCCGAGTTCTCATGCGACTCAAATATCGGCAGCATAATTGACACGAATCAAGGCGGGCCTCCATCTGGATGATAGAATACCGTTCTGTAAATCGGACCAGGTGACCTGTTCGCGGAGGAATGGGCCCCCATTTTCGGTGTGCGCAATGATTTTGCCGAAGCAAAATAGAATCCGTCTTGCCCGAGCGGTGGTTGCCCTTCTGGCCATTGCATCATTTTCTGTTTCTTTTGCTATTCCTGCACTACATCGATGCCCCAAAATCGGATCCATTTCGTCCGAGGGCGCCAATCCGGCGGCTTTTCCATCGCATTGTCATCGTTCTGGCGAAGGCGAGACAGACAGGCATTACAGCGCCGCCACGTTGCAGCGTGCAGGCTTCTTTGCATCGAATAGAGCAGAAGAGTCGCGACATGATCGGGCTTCTAAAAACTCGCAGGGGCACGACCATGAAACCTGCCCAATCTGTCAGGGTTACTTAAGTCTGCAAAATATGACCGCCGGAGGAAGCTTCTTCTTTCTTCTGTCGTTTGCTACATTTGTATTCTCTGCCATAGCGCCGAGCTCTTGCTTCGGCGTAACTGCTCCCATCTTGCGAGCCCGCGGGCCTCCAAGCATTCTCTCCAGTAGCAGCTAATTGTTTCGGGTCGATGCCCGACGGCATCGAAATCCAGGCCCGACAACAGGAGAGAAGTTATGAAATCATATTCCTTTACAGGCGTCACCGCTGCGCTTGCTTTATCGTTCGTTTCCTTTGCATCCATTCAGGCCGATACGGGGCTGTGTTGTTTGCATTGCGGGGGCAATATGCCTCTGAATATTCTGGGTGCGGGGATCCCTGAAACCCATGAATTCCGATTCAAGATTAAGGCCATGCACATGAGCATGCGCGGCGTTCAATCGGGATACAATGAAAAGCCTATCGCTGAGACCCTTTCCCTTCCTGCCAGCATGTCCATGGGTATGGATGCAAATACAATGGCCATCAGCAATCGTATCCGCGGAGAATTGACCGGCCGTAAGTACATGGCGGTTCCGCAGCGAATGTACATGAACATGTACGATCTATCTATGGCGTACAGTTTTACAGATCGATTCGCTGCGATGGTTATGACTATGTATCAGGAGAAATTTATGAAGATGAAGTTCAATCCAATGATGCAATCCATGCTCGGAATGAGTCATTACACAATGGAATCTAGGGGAATGACCGATACCATGATTATGGGAAAATACCGAATCCTGGAAGATGACACTCTTGCGCCCACAAATCAGCTTTCCATCATCGCAGGTCTCAGTCTTCCAACGGGATCCATCGATGAAAAAAATAGCAAACACCCTCTGGGAAATCCGACGGCTCCGCTGGACCTCACAACGTTCAACAATACAGTTCCTGATCGAAAGAGCGAGCCCATGCCCTATTCCATGCAGATGGGATCCGGAACATTCGATCCCATTGCAGGTATCGCCTATCAGGGTTCGGCCTCGCCTTTCTGGTGGGGGGCTACGTTCACTTACAAGGGTCGCGCATATAAGAACAAACATGGATATGCCCTGGGCGACGAATACAAGCTGGATGCCTACGCGATGTATCAAATCAGCTACAATGTAGTATCGCATATACAGTTCAATGCAGAATGGATCAATGGGATTCGCGGCGAACATGAAGATGCCTACAAGGGCGATGCAGGGCGAAGCATCGACGGAAATCTACTGTCCGAATACATGAGCCCGGCCTGGGATCCGCGAAATTATGGCGGCGAGGTGCTTTCGGTGAGCGCTGGCATCCAGTGGCAGCCCATCCCGCTACAGATCCTGGAAGTGACCGCAACGGTACCAGTTTCGCAGCGATGGAATGGTTTGCAGATGACCCGGGAATATTCCGTCCAGGTGGCCTATTATGTGGAGATCCCCACCAGTGGCAGTGTGCGACACGAGAAGAAGAAAAAGGCAAAGACCGATGACATTGGATTCTAAGATTTCTTCCGGGGATGGAATGAGAGGCATTGCATGAAACATATGCGACGCAAAAGCAGAAGTGTTGCGCCGAGCTGGAAAACCCTGGTTCGGCGGACATCAAGGACGCCCCTGAATCTGTGGCCAGCTACACTGTGCGTCCTGTTATTGCTCTGGGGCGGGTTTTGTAGCGAAGCGAGCCCCAGGCAGACCGAGCCGGAATCTATGGTTTCGGTTTCTGCTTCCGGCGACTCGCCGGAAGCGCGGCAGTTCCAGCGCGTATGTAGCGCATGCCATGCTCTTCCGGACCCCCATCAGAAGTCTCCGGAAAACTGGGGGCCTGTGATTCTGCGAATGGAGGGGCATCGACGGAACAAAGGCTTCGATCCTCTGTCCAGAAGCGAACTTCGACAGATTCGCGACTATCTTATGGAAAGGAGCAAGCAATGATTCCAGCCGTGCGACCCATGCCCTCCATTCTGATTTTGGCCAGTGGTGCATGTATGGCTACGGTGCTGGGGCTGCTCTGGGCGGTGGCACCACTCAAAGCCGATCCCTCCCTGAAACCACAAGCCTGGCAGTCGGCCGGTTTCGAGGTCCCAAAAGATCTCCGACCGGCTCCTGCCTTTGAGTCCATAGATCGGAGAGGCACAGCGGTTTCGCTTACGCATCTAAAAGGTAAGGTCGTATTGCTACATTTCTGGGCAACTTTCTGCTCTTCCTGTCGCTCGGAAATGGAGGGGCTGGACAGGCTGCAAAGAGATGTGGGCAAGGATGCACTGCAGGTTGTGGCAATCTCTATTGACAGCCTGGATTTCTCGGTGACCCGATTCTTGGAGCAAACAAACGTTCGCTCGATTTGCGTGGCCCGGGACCGATCGCCGGAGCTGCGCCAATCGTATGGCGTGGATGCGCTTCCCATGACTTACGTAATCGACCGGATGGGGCGCATACGTGCCCGCGTTCGGGGGCCCATGGAATGGAACGGTGAAGCAACAAAGCGAATGCTGGACTTGCTCATCCGCGAATCGCCGTAAAATGTTAATAAGCCCGTATTCTTAGAAGCCAACGTTACCTCCCTACCGGCGGAATGCGTCAGGCATGAATTTAAAAAGCCGTTTTACAGGCTGCGAGGGAGGCTAACTCTGACAGACCGCTACTTGATCTGGCAGGCGAATCTTATGAAATTCCTGAAAGAATCTTCTCGCATAAACCCATTTACATTCAACCGAATGCTCTTTGTCTGGATTGGCATAGGACTGATCAGCGGGGTTCTGGCCAGTGGATACTGGATTTTACTGGAGGGCGCCACCGAGATTCTCGGCATTTTTGAGGGCTGGCAGGTCATTCCAGTGATGACAATTTCCGGATTGTTGGCGGGCCTGTTAATCAAAGTCCTGGGGGATCCGGGAGAAATGTCCATGATGGTGGACAATATTCGATTTCGCAATGGAAAGTTGGATCCCAAGAACAACGCGTCTATGTTGCTTTCTTCGCTTCTTTGCGTTGGCTCTGGAGGCAGCCTGGGGCCGGAGGCGCCGCTGGTGCAAATAACGGGCTCGGTTAGCTCTTTGATCGGGCGGTTGCTTCGGTTGCAGCGCGTTGAAAGACGTTCCATGGCAATCGCAGGAATGGCATCGGGATTTACTGCTCTGTTTGGCGCTCCCATCGGAGGCAGTCTATTTGCGGTTGAAATCTTGCATCATCGCCAGGTTGTCGAATACCGGGAGGCTCTATTGCCAGCTTTCGTCTCAAGCTGCGCCAGCTATCTTGTTTTCGCAGCCTTGGTCCATATCGGTCTGGGGCCAACGTGGTTTTTTCCGCAGGTAGAGATTACTCTTGGCGATTCCCTTTTTGCCCTGGCCGTTGCCCCTGCGGGCGTACTGGCGGGCTGGGCATTCATTTACCTCACCGGATATTTTCGTCAGTTGGCCCGGGATACCGATTTGCCCATTTATTTGCAGATGGCAATCGGTGGACTGGTGCTGGGTGTATTTTCCTACTACTTTCCTATTACTCGCTACTTCGGGCATGAAGAAATAAATCAACTACTGCATTCCAATTATTCCAGTTCACGTTTGCTGGCAATTGCCGGGGTAAAGATATTTGCGATTTCTATTACCGTAACCTCTGGGTGGCGCGGGGGGTTTATTATTCCGTTGCTTTTCGTCGGTACGGCCCTCGGTCTTTTGGTTCACAC
>JAGRNC010000125.1 GCA_020440935.1 Leptospiraceae bacterium
ACTACTACGGCTCGATCTTCTGGATAGACGCAGATTTCGGAAAACGTTCCATTCCACAGTCCGCTATGGAAGTAGGATCGGACCCGACCATGCTGCACTTCCACGCGAAATCCGTGGGCATAGTATTCCATAGAATCAGAGACCTGCATGTAGGCTGGCGGCTGCACCATTTCCTGTAGCGAATCGGGACGCAGGATTTGAGCCTTGCCCAGGGACCCGCCATTTAGCAGCATGCGGCCAAACAGGCTGAGATCGTGAACACTGGATACGATACCGGATGAGCCTTTGATTGCATCGCTGGCATGGGTTTCGCGCATTCCCAGAGGTTCAAAGATTGCTTTTTTCAGATATTCGGCATAGGTCATGCGACTGGCGCGCTCAATGATTTGCGCCAGATACATATAGTTCCCGTTGGAATATTGATGACGAATGCCAGGCGCATAGGCCGGTTGCGTACCGCCATAGGGAATGCCCGATGTGTGCTGCAGCAAATCCCGAACCGTAATGGTACCGAACTCATGGCGGCTGATGTTTACTCCGTAACGCGAAATAGGAGCGTCCAGATCTACCAGACCATCTTCAATTAATGTAAAAACGGCCACTGCTGTGAATGATTTCGTGAGCGATGCGATGGGGATGGCCCGATGGGCTTCCATGCCTTCGTATATGCGAACTGCAGGCTGCTCTTCTAGGTAAATTTCGACGGCAGCACTGGGGACTATCTGCTCCGATACAGCGGATTCCACATACCCTTTCAGCTGCTGTTCGGCCATGATAGCGGCCCTGGATCGCTGTAACCTGGCTTCGCGGGGTAGCTGGTCCATTTTCACCCTGGGAGGTGCATAGGTTACTGGTCGATCGGTGCGGGCGGGTGGCTTAACATCGAGGCCAACGCCAGGAAACAGATTGTCTTCCGGAAATTTCAGGGAGTCCTGCCCATTTTTGTACGGAAACAGGGATACCATGGGCATGGGCACAATCAACAGCAGCGCGAGGGCCACTCTACGTGCAAGTTTGCGCTTCTGCTGGGCATTTAGCAGAGGAGCGGTGGGCGCCTGGCTTTCATACGGGGAAAGCTCAGCCACGCGATTCCCTTTAGCATCCATAATCAATGGCATATCCCTCTATAAATCGGTATTTCCGCACACCAATCGGGAAAAAACCGTAACGATTGGGCCAAATGATTCGTCCAATGCTCCTTTTCAATACTTTTTTGCGGTGCACTGTTTCGTAAGAACGGCCGATCCCGTGGCTTGAACAGCCAGGGGGACATAATCCGGACCCAAAAAGCACTGCGGAATGGGCTAGAACCAGGATTCCATCGGTACGACCGGACCCTCAGGGCCGAGCATCGCTAAGAAAAAGGTAATCCACATGCCCGTTCATAGGTACACCCGGAATGGTCACCTGGTTGGCCACCCCCATCGTGCGGACCTGTTGATAGGTAAAAAGCATAAGCGCATTCTCATGAACAAAGCGGTCCAGTTCCCGTAGTTTTTTTTCATGCAAACCAGGCTCCGCCGCAGCCATGGCATCCTCATAGAGAGCATCATAGGAAGGATCATTCAATAGAGAGAAAAGACCCCCAGAAGAAAGAAAAAGCCCGGCATGGAATGCCATGGTATAGATAGGATTGTCCACCATGTTGATAGCCATATCGCCTTCGTAGGGATTACCCGTTACCTTACCGACTACCACACGACGAGCCCATTCCGGTCGGGACACCACCTCCAACTCCAGATCCACTGCAATGGTGCTCAGTTGCTCCCGAATGGTACGCGCCACATGCTCGGTGACATCCGAAGCAATGCATTTGAGCGAAAAACCGTCCAGATAGCCGGCTTCTTTCAGGAATCGGCGCGCTTCGCGCAAATCGTGCCCATAGGGTTTTAGCTCATCGTTGAAGCCCACCGACCCTTTTAGGCCCAGCGAAGCAAGCGGCTCACCGTTTCCATTTTCTGCGCTTTCAATCAAAGAGTTTCGGTCTACGGCCAGATTCAATGCCTTACGAACTCGAACATCCATTAGAGGGCCCTGGTTTTTTAGAAATACCCAGGGAGCTTGCAGCACCAGCCTCTTTTCAATGTGAGCTACATCCGAGCCCTGCACCAGTTGCTCCTTGCTACCGGACAGATACGGCACCAAATCGATCTCGCCCGAAAGGAGCTGATCGGCCCAGCGTTTTTCCGGAAGTATCTTAATAGAAAGATCATTGTAGCCAGGAATGCCCGGCCGCCAGTATTTGCGGTTCGCACGCAATACATACTCTTCGCCGGGAAGATGTCGCACAAATACAAAGGGGCCGGTGCCAACTGGATGCTGAAGCGCCTGGTCCATCCCCACCTTTTCAATGTATCGCCTGGAGTTGATTAGCCCAAACATAGTCAATCGACTGAGTAGCATTCCGTCAGGCGATGCAGTGCGAATACGAACCGTGTAACGATCCATGATTTCCACCGCTGCAATGGTGGCCATAATCCAGGCAGTGCCGCTGCCGGTGGCCGGATCCAGAATCTTATCGAATGTAAACTTCACATCCTCTGCATCGAACGGACTTCCATCGTGAAAGCTAACTCCCTTGCGCAATTTGAATTCGTAGGTATGGGAATCGATTTGCTTCCAATCGGTGGCCAGCCCGGGCACTTTTTTGCCGTCCAGATCATTGTGAATCAGGCTATCGTAGATCTGCGATTTGAGCGAATAGGAATCGGGATCGAAGGAAGGACTCAAATTGCTGAGAGCCGGCACATCGCCGGAAAACATAGTAACAGCCAGATGATTTCGTTTGCGCGATTTCCTTTCGGTTCCAGAAGTAATGCGCAAGACATCGGTCTTTGTCTTTTGCACAATGTCCCGTAGTTCCTCGGAATTCACGGAAACTCGTTGAATCGAATCCGATGCATCCACCGAAAGCCTATAAGATCGGTCCAGCCGATTCATCAAATCTTGAATGCCCGCTGCCTGCCGCTCCGACAACTCCTTGATATTTGCGCCGCCCAGGGCAATGGAGTGCACGGCCGCAGCTACCTCCTCCATGGTCGTAGCGTGATGACCCATGGCGCCTGCAATATGCGAAACGCTATCTCTTGTACGGTGCACCGACTCTGCAATGCCTTCCAGAGTGTTTACCATTTCCCGGGAGCTTTCCACGGCCGAGTGGACGTCGCCAGAAGCCCGATTTACCTCATGGCTTAGTTCGTTCATTCGCGCACGGGTACTTTCGATTAGTGCATGAATGGCCCTGGTCGATTCTTGCGACTTTTCCGCAAGCTTCTTCACCTCATCGGCCACAACAGCGAATCCTCGCCCGGCATCACCAGCCCGGGCCGCCTCAATCGCCGCATTTAGCGATAATAGATTTGTTTGTTCGGAGATGTCGTCGATCACACCGGTGATCTTGCCTACTTCCTCTATAGACGATCCAAGTTTTCCTATCTGTGCTTCGATGTTTCGAAACACTCCTGTGATGGCGGCAACATTACCCTGATTTCGCTTCAGAATCGCTCCGCCCTGCGCTGCGCTGTCACTCATTCGCTCGGCCTGCTCGGATGTCTCTGTCGCATTTTGCACAACTTCCTGGATGGTATCGGATACCGACTGGATAGCTCGGGATGTTTCTTCTGTGGAACCCGTCTGATCGCCCACCTGATCGACAGCTTCATGAGTAAGACTACTGAGCTCTCCCAGGCTTTCTTGAACTTCCATAACGCTGGTTAGCTGGTGCTTAATAGCATCTTGAATGACAACGACATTGTCGGCCAGGTTAACCACATAGCTTTCCAGCCTGCGAGCGGTGGTTCGCAGATCCCGAGCCCGGGATGTATTGCGCCTTTCAACGCGACGGGCCCGAAAAATATAGATGAGCACCAGAAAAGTAAACAGCAATAGCGCTACGGATTTTAAGACCAGCCAGGCAATGTTTGGCAGCAAGTCGGGCCGAAAGTAAGAAGCGATATCTACGGCAAAGCCAAACAAAGCCGCCAACGCCAGCCAAAGGAATCGAAGAATGTGCATGAGTCTCCCGTCGCGTATACTACTCTATACCCCTTAGCGGTGTAAGGCAGTTACTCAAAACATCAACTCAGTTTCATGAAAGGCATTTATGTCAATATCTTTTGTCAAATGTTCTGTAACAGACGAAACATACAGACAATCCTTCTTCGCAGTCGACTCTCTATGCAACGCTCCGGCCCGGCGAACGGAGCGCTAGATTGCTGAAGCAACACTTAGTGGGATTGGACCAGGGTTGCGATAATCCAGTTAAAATGCAGCAGGAAATACAGAAGCGGCACTAGATTGCCGTAGATCAGAGCCGGCAATAACCAGAGCAGGAGTACCGCCGCCGAACCATGTAGAATGCCCACTACAAGCCCGAATAACAACAAACCAATATAGAGATCGATTCCGATCTGCCTCCCCCAGTGCAGCCCACCCATTTTGCGCATAGTCTTAAAGAGAGATTCGCGGAAAGAACAATAGATGGTGTAACCCAAAAACGAAGCGAGGACTACACCAATTAAGACTCGAATGGCAATCCAGCCAGAAGCTGGTGAAGGCGCCGCTGGAGGGGCAAGTGCTGGAACGAATGTTACCGCTGCGGCAAAGAGGAAATAAAAGGCCCATAAGCCAATGCTAACTGTATTCATACACTGGAGGAAACGGACAGGTCCAAACCGGTCAAATGTATTCATTCGAGACAAAAGTGGGACGCTTAAAAAAAGAATGCGTTTTGACAATAGTATTGTCATTTCGACAACATGGCTGTCATTGTAAAACCCCGCCACGGAATTAAGAAAGATACACTGGAACGCACCGATGCGATGATCGGTCTGGCACAGGAAGTGTATAGACTCTATTATGCGTTCAAAGCGGCAGAAAAGCGCGCCTACAAAGATGGACTGAACGACTCCATGCGCGAGCTGCTTTTCTTACTCATGGAAAAGGGGCATCATACAGTGCCTGCATTGGCGCGAATTCGAGGGGTATCCAGGCAACGAATGCAATCGGTAGCCGACGGCATGATTCAGCTCGGATTCCTGGAAAAAGCGCCCAACCCGGCCCACCGAAAGTCAGCCATCCTGCAATTGACCAAGAAGGGGCGCGGCGCGGCAGGCCGCAGCCTCCGGACGGAACGACGATTCTTCCAGAATATGATGCCCTGGATTTCGGAGCGAAAGCTGGTTAGTGCCCGATCGCTACTGGCAGAGTTGCGAGAAACCCTGGAACGCAGATAGGCACTCTGCACTCGGGAGGGTCTACCACCAAAAGGCTCACAAACCCTGCCCTGCTCCAAGCCTATTCGCAGATTAAGGCGCGGCCGGACAATCGGAGAGACCGGTGGCGGAGACATCGGGCCCGCTTATGTCACGTGGTTACAGCAATCCGTCGAGGAGAGTACGCTCGAGATTATGTCTCATTAGATTGGATTTGCGAAGGCAGGACCGTGCCAGATTATATCACATTACGCTGAATCCGCTAAGGCGAGATCGGGCCAGATTATGTCACATTGTCCCGGGGAAGGCGACAGCCCGCCGGATTATGTCACATTCCCCTGCGGAAGGCGACCGCGCGCCGGATTATGTCACATTCCTCTGCGGAAGGCGACCCTCGGAACAGAAGAGCGCCCCATCTCGGCCTGTTTTCGAAAAGAGGACGCCTTCAGGCGTGACACGCCATTTGAGCACGATCTTAGTAGAATGCTCGTTTCAGCCCGATTTACGCTCTCGGATCCAGTTTTCTACTATACGCGTAGAATCTATTGCCACTTCACCAAATCGGTCCAATTCTTCGGGTCGAAAGTTCCCCAGAACGTAAGAAGCGATCTCCCCTTTTTCGGGGCGACCAACCCCAATGCGCACCCGATGAAAATCTCCGTTTCCCAGCCGGGCCATAATGTCGCGTAAACCGTTGTGTCCCTTGTGGCCTCCGTCCTTCTTTAACCGAACTTCGCCAAAAGGAAGCTCCACCTCATCATGCAGCACAATCATATCTTGAGCCGAAATTCCGCTAGAAGCCATGGCCTGCTGCAGAGGCCCTCCCGACCGATTCATGAAAGTCATGGGCTTGAAAAGCACCAGTTTTACCGAAAAAAGCTCCGTCTCGGCAAAATCGCCATCGTATTTGCTCCGCCAACTCACCGGAAGGGGTAGCTCGTCGACGAAGCGATCCAGCGCCAGAAATCCGGCGTTATGCCTGGTCCGTGCATACTGGTTTCCCGGATTCCCCAGGCCGACGATGATCAGTCGCAGAGTAGACATGGAGCCAGAGGTCCTGTTCGACTTGACCCGAAAAGGAAAAAACAGCGAGTCTACAATATGACCCGCCCCGCTCACCTGGTGCTGGCCCGAAAATACCGTCCCCTGAAGTTTTCCGATGTCGTGGAGCAGGCAACTGCTGTGCGAGCATTGCAGAATGCCGCTCTGGAGGACCGGATCGGTTCGGCCTATTTGTTCTTTGGACCCCGTGGGGTTGGTAAAACTACCATCGCTCGCATTCTTGCACGAAGAATCAACTGTACCAATCCAAAAGAGGGCGAACCGTGCAATGAATGTCCTTCCTGTCTTTCTATTATCGACGGACGCTCTTTAGACGTCATCGAAATTGATGCGGCATCGAATCGTCGAATCGAAGATGTTCGCGAGCTGCGCGAAAACGTAAAGTTTCAGCCAATGAACAGCAAGCGAAAGGTGTACATCATCGATGAAGTACACATGCTGACGACCGAATCGTTTAATGCATTGCTGAAAACTCTGGAAGAACCGCCGGAGCACGTAGCGTTTGTGCTGGCCACCACCGAACTGAACAAAGTGCCGGAAACGATTTTATCGCGCTGTCAGGTGTTTACCTTTCGCAAAGTTCCGCTGCACCGAGTGCAGGAGTACATGGCATCGATCTGCAAGAAAGAAGGCATCCAGGCACAGGGCGATGCATTGTTCTGGATCGCGCGCAAAGGGGACGGATCCGTGCGCGACAGCCTTAGCTTTCTGGAACAGGCGATAAGCTTCTGCGGAAGTGAAATTACTGCAGAGAAGGTGCGCGAACTGGCAGGAGTCTATCCGCTGGAGATATTTCTCAAGCTAACGTCGCTTTTAATGGATCCATCCACTCCGTCGCAGGACCTGGCCACACCTGTGGTAGAGATCTTTGATCAGGGCGGCGATCTAAATCGGTTTATCTGGGATTATCTG
>JAGRNC010000126.1 GCA_020440935.1 Leptospiraceae bacterium
ATCCAATCCGATCCAAATCGCCTCAGACAAATCTTGCTGAATCTTCTTGGAAATGCGATTAAATTCACCGAGACCGGGTCCATTGGCATTTCCGTTGACCTGGTTCATGGCAACGTCTTACGATTTGCGATTTCCGATACTGGCATCGGTATTGGTGCAGAATCGATTCGGCATCTATTCCAGCCTTTTACCCAGGGGGACTCGTCTACTACTCGGCGCTTTGGGGGTAGCGGTCTGGGATTGGCCATTTCGCAAAGGCTGGCAGAGATGCTGGGTGGCAATATTCAGGTGGAAAGTCAGCCGGGCATCGGCAGCACTTTTACTTTGCAAATTCCTGTGGGGGTGCGAACGGCAAACAAGAGCACAGATCCTGCCTTAACGTCGGGGTCAACGACGCATGGTCTCCAAGGCATGCGAATCCTGTTGGTTGAGGATGATCAAGACATTCGGCGCATTGTCCGTAAATACCTGGAAAGAGCTGGAACGAGAGTGGATGAGCTCACAAACGGCCAGGAGGCCCTGGAACGATTAAGCGGATCGGATAGCTACGATTGCGTACTTATGGATATTCAGATGCCCGTGATGGATGGACGAACTGCTGTGCGCGAACTACGTAAGCGTGGATACGATGGACATATCGTGGCAATGACTGCCCATGCGCTCAGTTCAGAGGTGGCGAGTATTCTGGATGCGGGATTTCAGGCCTACCTGGCCAAACCCATCGATAAGGGTCGACTCTATCAGATTATTGCCGAGGCGGCGCGGGGTTCAAACAGCCAGGGTTGAAAAGCGCCGTCACGGACAGCCGGTGGTAGTACTTGCTCCGCAGGCGCAAGCTATAGACATAGTGGTATGCTGACCAATGGAAAATGGAATTTCCGATAGAACTTTCTCTGGATAGCCATCGTACACTTCATCGTATCGACATTGTAGAACGTAATTCCCGGGAAGCAGTTCAGTCAAGACGTTGTCCCCTCCATTCCTGACCGGAGTGGCGGCTAGAGGAAGCAGATCTCTGTCTTTATTACAGACCACTGCGCCGGTGGGATCAATACATTCCCCCGCATAATAGACAGCATAATAATGACGGGTACTGGCCGTGCCGCCCGTAATCTGGAGCGAGCTTGTGTAATCGGGGTAGAACAATCTAGCGCGAGTCAATGCATTTCCGCCCATGTCGAATTCGCCGCTGTGTTCTACACGCCAATCACTGATACCTACTACGGTAAAGTAGTTACCGTTTGAATCAGGGAAGCTGTGCACCATCAAGTTCTCCTTGATGTTGGTTCGAATCTCCAGTACAAGCGAAGCGTACCCATCATAGACCTGCATGCTTTCCTGCTGCCCCGGAAATGTCGTATGGTGGAGTGGAAACCATTGCGGAGGCAGAGCAGCTTTTACCGCTGCATCAACACCGGCATCATAGTTTAGCAGGGGAAGGACCTCTGTTCCCGATACATCGTTATTGTCGAATCGTCCCAGTGGTACGACGCCTTCGCGCTTGGAAAAGCCAGTAAAGAAACTACGCATGAAGATTCCGGCATGCGTATATCCGCCCGGTCCCACATCACGGGAAGGATACAGGGCACCGGTCCCGTTAAAGAACTCGATGTAATTAATAATACCGCCCGTGTCGGAACAGGAGTCATTCTCTGCAACAAAGCTGTAGAGCTGGCTGCAATAAACCTGGCGTGTAGTAGATACAACATCCCAGAATTCTTTTGCATCGCGCGCCGAAGTGATCTCATATAGATTGCTCAGATAACCTTTTGTGCTAAGGCGGATCTCGCCAATGTCCATGTAGATGGGAAGATTGCTGTATGCCGGTACTCCGGCTGTGTCCAGAACCTCGGTAGTCGGCGAATCATCGTCCAGAAATAGTGTATTGTTGTTAATCTCTGCAAAGTCCAATGGGCGATCGGTGGCATACGTTCCCTTAACGATGACGACCATGCGGTTGTTAATCAGAGCCGATAGCAGCGGATCATCGCCCGAGGAACAGCTCACAGTAACTGCGGCGAGGGCCAGAGCGAGAATTGTTTTGTATTTCTTTACCATAGGTCTGACGCAGTTCCGAATACTCTAAAGAATAAAACTCACCATTAGTCCAAAGTGATAGAAGCCGCCGTCCCGTAATTCATAGGTGCGATTCTGCATATACCTGGCATTGGAGGTTCCGGGGTAGAAATATCCAAGCTGGGCTTCCAGGGGTGGCTGACGATGGCTGTCAATGATGTAGTCCGCATCCAGCCGTAGGCCCACACGGAATCGACGACTGGCCAGCAATGACATTTCCAGACCGCCATAGATCATTGGGTCCCAGCCATTTCTGTTCTGTGGGCGGACTTCCAGATAGGAGGCGCCGGCGCCCAGTTTGGCCATAACTTGCAATCGAAAAGGCAATGGCAGCGGATATACCAGGGCGCCATACACGGGCGCCGAAACGAGCAGCTGGGTGGTCTCGGAGAAATAAGTAGTATAGGAAAAACCAAATTCGGTATAGAAAATCCAGGGCCAGGAAATCCGGTAAAACATACCGCCGCCCACATTGGAATCCAGTACATCGTCGTACGGCGTGGAGGGGAAAGGGAAGGACCCCCCTAGCCACATTCCAATCTCATGCTTCAGATGCTCTGTTTCCCGAGCTTGAAGTCCGACCGGAAACAGCGCAGAAACAAGAATTATGGCAGAAATCAATCTACGCACGGTGAATAGAACATTTCATGTGGGGCCGATTTGCGGTCCATCGGAATTTCCCGACTCGGCTTCGGCCCTATGGGCAGGCAGGTTCGGCCTATTTGCGAGATCGAAATTCAGGGTATCCGGAAAGAGTGCACAGACCGGCTTCCTGAAAAGAGCGATCGGCCGGATAATAAGCCCGCCTGAAATAGAGGCCCGATGCAGGCGCGGTGGGACCTGCCCGATTTCGATCTCGCGATTCCAGAATTCCGCGCAGGATATCCCGGCCTTCTTCGCCGGGCTGTTCCTTCGCCAGTTGAAGCATGGTTCCCACCATAATGCGAATCATGTTGTGCAAGAATGCATTGCCTCGAATACGAATAGAAAGAAGCCATTGTCCGCTGATGCGATCGTATTGGTTCCGAACCAGGATTCGATCCAGGTATCGGCGAGTAGGCTCCTGCAGATACTCCGGCCGAGTAAAGGCGCCAAAATCTCTTTCCCCCAGTAATTCCGGCGTCATACTTCGCAGAGCGCTGGCCTCCGGCGCTTCCTTATTGCGCCAAACTCGACCTTCGAGAAACGGATGCCGCAGATTCGAGCGATGAATT
The DNA here is from genome assembly GCA_020440935.1 of Leptospiraceae bacterium. Lineage (GTDB taxonomy): Bacteria > Spirochaetota > Leptospiria > Leptospirales > Leptonemataceae > UBA3465. Next base: position 3,291 of record JAGRNC010000126.1, read on the forward strand.
AAGTATTCGTATTCCCGCGCAATGCACTGAAACCGTGGATGGAAGTCAGAGGGAGCTGGATCGACGTTCAGAATGCTCAGGCCCTCTGGAGTGAGTGCATTTAAAGAAGGAAGCAGTCGGTCGCGATGATCCGGAACGGCAAAGCTGACGACCTGGCCCGTGGCATGAACTCCCGAATCCGTCCGGCCGCAGCCCTGGACGGTAATGTTTTCTTTATATATAGTAAAGAGCGCCTCTTCCAGACTGCCCTGCACGGTCTGTGCATCGTTCTGACGTTGGAATCCGGCGAATCGAGGCCCGTCGTAGGCGACCGTAGCCCAGAGAATCATCAGCCGGCCGTTTCTGCCGGCTCGCCCGTAAGGGATTCCAACCGCTCAGAAATAAGCTCATATAAATCTTTGGCCATATCCATCAAGACCGAAGGCTTACTCTTGGAGGCCTTTCCCATGCCATACAGCTTGCCCAGATGTCTTTTGCAAAGATCGAGCAACTTGATTTGCTGCTGCGGGTCTTTCGTTAGCGCATCCAGGTATTTGTTGGTCAGGAATCCATTTAGATACACCACCCCATCAAATCCCCAGTTATTGTCTGTGTCCGGACCAAGAAGGTTGATGAATTGTTCGTGTGGTTCGCTACCGGTGGACATAATTTCGAGGGTGGGCTGGTAGTAGCGCACAGCCTTCGTGTACATAAAATCTCGAATCTTATCGAATCCCATCTTAGGGAACTCTTCGTCCATATCGTTAAAGAGCCAGGCCGCCCGCAGCGAACAGATGGCTTTTTTGGGTGTGGGGGCTGCGTTGTAGCCGCGGTGCTGGTAGCAGTCTATGGCAAGCAGATAGGAGGCTGCCCCCAGAACCAGATTTCGGTTCTCATTAAAGTCCACCGGTCCAACGATCTTCTCGATACCGGTGCGGCGCTGCAGAGTGGCCTTCTTGAGGTTCTCGATTTCATCAGATTGCACCTGATTAAAATCCTTTGGAAAGGAAGAATACAGGCATTGCGGGCAGGTAACAATCTGGTAGGCCTGCGGATAGATGCGGCCGTATTTCTTGGATAAATCGTAAAGGCGACGTAATTCGGGTGTGAGCTTTCCGGCAATCAGTCGCCCTCCGCCTGAGTGCAACTGCTCAATCTGGAATTCATGATGACACAAAGGACATCGAGTGATATCCTTGGACTTGTAGGAAATGGATTTTACCCGTTGATCCTTGACGCGCATAGCTAATGCTTCTATCGGCCGGGCGAAAATGGCTACCATAATTCCGTTTTTCGGGCATGGCGTTTTTTCAATGCAGAGCCTCCGGGGCCCCTTTTTTTCGTAAGGGGTACTGTCAGGTTCGAACCCCGGAACACCGATACTTGTAGAGACTATTTAGGGGAACACTATGAACCGCAAAGGAATTACATTTGCATTGATTTTGTCGCTTCTGGCGGCCAGCTACGTTAAGGCCGAATCGGTGGGCGAAAAAGCCTACGAGAAGCGCAATGAACTAATCCTCATTCTGCGCAAGCTCCGCCCAATGGTGTACAACTTTCCCTGCGAGCCACTGCCCGAATGTCTGCCCAAGGATATCAATGAGCAGCGCGCCAACCCGGGAGTAAACGTTACCAAGTATCGTGACATCAAACGGATCTATCAGGAAGGGCTGATCTATCTATTTGAGCGAAATTTCATCAACTCCTACAGCCGATTTCTGGAAGCCCAGGCACGACTGGACAATTTACTGGAAGGCCTGTCGCAGCAATATATCGACCGCACCGAAATCATGATTCGCGAGTCCATCGAGCGAAAGAATCCCAACGATCCGCGGGATACTTCCGTGGTGGATATTTCCATCGATTATGGACCAAATTCCAAGCTGCGTCGAGATTTTGACAAAGACCGCGAAATCCCCACCGATGTTCGCCGATATGATCCGCGCAATTATCATTACGTGGAAAACAAGTATCGAATCGAAGCGAACATGAAAAAGGGATACGAAATGCTGGGGCTGGCCAAACAGGCCCGCCTGGATGCAGTGCAAATTGGCCGGGAATTACCCGCAGGACGTACTCTAAGTCCACGGCAGTTGCAGAAGCGAATCGAAGGTTACCTGGATTCTATTGAGCTGGCCCGCAAAGCGAAGCTAAATGCAGAGTTCATCTTTGCGCTGAAATACCCCTACGAAAACTACTATATGCTGAACCCCACCGGCAAGACCGAGGCCCTGGATGGCGAACAAGCGGAAATTCCCACGATTCACGGCGTTCAAATGAACTGGTCCAAGAATCCGTACGCCTTTCCCAAGAAGCTTCACCCGATCTTTGATCTTCGGGTTCCCGAGAAATGGCATCGGGACACCGTGGATGCGCGAGAAATGCGATTTGACGACGAAGTGGATGTAAATCTGCGATTCCGATATCACAAGGAAGGACAGAAGCCGGTAGAGATTCTGAAAGACGAAGACGGAAAGAATCTAAACTCCAAGCCGAATCCAGGTCTTTAAGACCTCACCTGGCAACTCCAGTGCGCGATGCCTGAGTCCCGCGCATAAAAAAAGGCCACCTTTGCGGGTGGCCTTTCTTGTTTGGCGGAAGCCAGCCGAGCACGGCCGACTTCTTTGTTTTCTTTCATTAGTAGAATCGAATCGCCATCACGGCAGATGAATTATGCCATCCGCCACGATGGTGACTCCGATTACCCGCAGTAAATCGATGCCTGCCTTAGGCGGCCGCCTTGCTCTTTCGCCCTTTTGCGATGAATATGATTGCAATCACAGCAATCACGAACAGCGCGAGTACCAGATACCAGTACTCGATGAGCAGAAATACAATGCCCATCACTACGGCAGCAAAAACGAAAAATACGAACCGAATCAGGCCGGCCCCCAGGTCCCCGATGATCGGGATGAACTCAATCAGCGTCAGCAGAGGTCCAACCAGCAGACTAAGTCCGCCGCCCAGAAGAGCAACGCTTATGGCCCATAGAACCCAGGTCATGGTCGTATCGGAGCTGTTTAGAGAGCCCATCACATCCTCATATTTTCCGGCTCCCACGCGCAAGAACTCGCCTTCACCAAATGCGCTGAATGTGCTTCCTTCCACCGAACCGATAACCGTATATGTTCCCGCCGGATCATAAGCTGTTCCGGAATAGGTAAACCGCTCGCAACCTACAGTAGGCGAGCTCTGACAAGAAGCGCTTTCGTAAAATTTACCGTCAGACAGCGCATAGTTGCCTTCCATGTCGGCCTCGGTAAGATTCACCGATGGCATGTCAGCGTAGCCGAGTCCTTTTGGGCTCAATGTGTAGGTGGTAGAACCAGCTGTTAAAGTTGGAATAACGGAGGAATCGAATTCTGCAATAGACGAACCAGGATTGTACATTCCGCGTTTGGCGCAATCTTCGCCCTTGGCTGACGTTTCGGGATTGCTTACCCAGTCTTTTTCGCAGACGTAGTAGGTTTCCTTCTTATCGTTCACAGTGCGTGTCTTGGATACATTCTTGTACGCATACATCTGCACTGATTTATGCAAGCTCAGATAGTTCCCTGGTTTTACAAATCCGGGCTCGCCCAGGGGGGCTGCTTTCAGAGTGCCTGTAGCATAGACGGCTTTTTTTTCGGACTTGGCTTTGTCCATTTGTTCAATGGAGTACGCACCTTCCAATTCTTCCGACGCCTGCAATCGCTGGGAAGCGTAGTACACGACAACGAAACTTCCTGGAATCATTACGAGTCCAAGTAGAACGCCCATCACTGAATTCTTTAACTTACTTAATGCACCTTCCTCTTCGGCCATAAACCTTTCTCCTCTTTTATTGTTCGCTAGTAGTTCTCTATGAGTGGACCATTCAGGAAGCTATGAACCCGACGGCCTTTAGAGACCTGGCTCATTATA
>JAGRNC010000127.1 GCA_020440935.1 Leptospiraceae bacterium
CTGCGGATTTGTTCCGTATGAAGCGCGAAAACCGAACGATTCACAACAAGCATAGCCCTGGATTCCATAATCCGTGCAATCTCTGTCAATCCATTCGCTTTTAATGTACTTCCGGTACTCACAAGGTCGACGATACAATCGGACAGACCAACGATGGGCGCAATCTCGATCGAACCATGCAAATGAATGACCTCGCACGATTTCCCCTGCCGGAAAAACCAGTCCTGGGTGAGAGCCGGGTATTTGGTGGCCACGCGAACGTGAGAAGCGGCCATCACCTTTTCGGTATCCTGAGACCTGGCCGCCAGCGAAAGCCGACAGTATCCAAAGCCCAATTCCAGCGGAATCGCCAGATCATAACGCTTCTCTTCCATTACGTCACGACCGGTAATGCCAGCCTGCGCGCCGCCATGCATCACGTAAGCGGGCACATCTTGATTACGCACCAGTAGAATCCGGTACTTACCTGTCGGATCAATAAAGCTCAGTTCCCGACTGTCTGGGATTTGAAAATCAGCGAATCCGGATTGCCGAAAAAAATCGAGGCTCTCCTCCGACATTCGCCCGGATGGTAGAGCGATTGTGAACAGATCGCTCATTGCGAAAGTCGAAATGCGGCAGCAGCGGCTCGGATATCTTGAATATCTTCGGTTTGCTCGATGCCCCAGAGGTCATTGAATACCTTTTCTGCCTCTTCGGTTTTGCCCATTTTCTGCAATGCCCGTCCCTGACCAAATAAGGCCAGTGCTTGCGAATAAGGATCGCTGGTTACCTGCTTGAGCGCATTTGCATACTGTTCGGCCGCCTTATCATAGGACTCGGCTTCTTCGTAGGCAACCCCCGCCTGGTAGTGAAAAAACATTTTTAGCTCTGGCATGGACATTTCCGAAGCCAGTTTGGCCGCAGCATCACCTTCCTTACTATGCTCACCCGCCTGACGGTAGAGCCCAATCTCTGCAAGGTACGATCGGCGCACGGCCGATTCAATGGTATGCTTCTGCCTGTATTCCTCCAGGAGTCGCGTTCCGGGCTCGGTGGAAGTGATATCGGCGCCCAGGCGCGGGTCTCCGGCCAGTTCATCAAAAGCCTCGCGGGCAGCCGTGTCCTGTTTTTCTTCGTAGAATCGATAGCTTACGGCGGCGATCAGAACAACTACTCCCAGACCAACCCCGGCGAGAACGGCCGTCAGGTTTTTGCGGATAAAGAAAAAGATGCGATGAAGCGCCATCTCCACCGGTCCACCTTCGAAGTCTCGAAGTGGATCGTAGTTCACTTTTACGTTCTGCGTATCTGGTTTAACTCTTCGATTGCTTTTGCGCGTTGCTCCGCCTGCCATTTTAGTTCTCCGGAAGTTTCTTGATTAGCGATCCCAGGGAACTGGTAGATGGGGCGTCGTCTTTTTTCAGGTACTGATCAATGATCTCGCGTTGTTGTTTGCGTTCGTAGTCCTTTATGGAAAGAGAAATACGCTTCTCATCGGAATCTATGCGAAGAAGCACTGTGTTTACTTCATCGCCGGGTTTATACAGATCGGAAAGCTTCTGATCCTGCCGCAATGGAATGCGGCTAATGTGCACCAGACCTTCGAATCCATCGCCAATATCAACGAATATACCAAAATCGGTGATACTGGTTACCTTTCCCTTCAGGATTGAATTCTTCTTATGTTGCTCTTTCAGTACTTCGTAGGGACTTGGAGTAAGCTGTTTGATTCCGCAGGATACTCGTCGCTCACCCTTGTTGATGTTCAGAATTTTATACTGAACATTGTCGCCTTTCTTCAGCATCTTTCTATCGGGATGGTCGTCCCAGGAATAATCATTGAAGTGGATCAGTCCTTCCACATCATCCAGAATCTTTACGAATGCTCCAAACTTGGTAACCGAAGTGACTTCCCCTTCGCGCACATCCCCTTCTTTGACATCGGAACCCAACGATTCCCAGGGATCTTTCTGTAGTTGCTTTAGTCCAAGTCCAATGCGCTGCTTCTCGAAATCCAGCGACAATACCTGCGCTTCCACTTCCTGGCCGACCTCAAGATAGCGCTTTGGATGGCGCAATTTTTTGGACCAGGAAAGCTCACTCACATGTATGAGACCTTCCAGACCTTCTTTGATTTCTACGAATGCGCCATAGTCGGTTAGACTGGTAACGGTTCCTTTGACTACCGAACCCGAGTGCAATTCCCGCGATGCCCATTCCCAGGGGTCCTCGCTCATTTGTTTGAGGCCCAGCGAAAGACGATGATTCTCCTGATCGATCTGCAGGATCTTTAGCTCCACTTCCTGACCGATCTGAAAACGGTCTTTGAAGGGAGCGAACTTCTTCCAGGAGATGTCGGATTGGTGCAACAATCCTTCGATGCCGTCCACGTTGACGAATACGCCAAAGGACACTTTACGAGTTACCGCGCCCTTTACAACATCGCCTTCGTTGTGCTTTTGCTGGAATTCATTCCAGAGCTCGTGGTTTACTTCTTCCAGGATGGCGCGACGACTTACAACCGCAGAGCGCTTTTTATCATTAACTTCTATAACTTTGAAATCTACAACAGTGCCGGGTTTGAGTTTGGCTCTGGATCGTGCTTTGAGATCAGCCTGGCTACGGGGCATGAAGAGCCCCAGGCCCCCCATTCGAACGATGTATCCGTGACCGGAGGAAATCTCTTTCTCTACGATGCCCGAGATCTTGGTTCCGTGCTCGTGGGCTTCGACTACGCTTCCCCAGGCAACGCGGCGGTCCGCTTCCAGCTTGGATACAATCGTGTTCCCTTCGCTGCCAGCTTCTGATTTTACTACAACTTGAAAAACGCTGCCAGCAGGAGGAGGTCCGTCAAATTCCTGTACCGGACATCGGCCGTCTTGTTTCTGCCCTATATCGAACAGCACGTCCCGATCGGTTACCTCAAGCACTGTAGCTTCTACAATGTCCCCCCGGCTCCACTGAGCCATGTTTACTGATTCTTCTTCCTGTTTCAGGAAGTCAGCCAGGTCTTTTTGTTCCTGTAGAAGGTCAAATGGAGTAGAAGCCACCATAAATGTTCCGTAATGCAGCAGTTCTATCTGGGGAGATGAAGATGGGCCACAGTCTTAGATTTAGAATCGGTACTGGATTTGCGCCAGGATTCTCGATACGACATCCTCCCGAGAAAGATCGGAAGTGTCAATAAGAATAGCGTCATCGGCCTTTCGCAGGGCCCCTACCTCCCGATTCCGGTCCTCTTCATCCCTCCGTGCAATATCCCGCTCGATTTCTTCAAGACTCAGATTTGCCCTACCGTGGCCAAGCATTTCTTCGTACCTCCTTTTCGCACGGATCTGCACCGAGGCCTCGAGAAAGAACTTACTGGCACTGTCGGGAAATACGACCGTTCCCATGTCGCGACCATCGGCAACCAGGTCGGTTTGCTCGGAAAACTCTCGGAGCAGTCGATTTACTGTATTGCGACAGGGAACATTATCGGCAATGTAACGAATTCGAGATGTGACTTCCGGCGTCCGGATTTCCAGACCTACATCGGCGCCATCAAGACAATTCGATTGCCGCCGGTCTTTGAGCAAAACCTGCACTGGCAAAGAATCCGGATCCACTGAGCCGGACTGAAAGATTGATCCAAACTCCTGGGCGCTGGATCCAGGTCCCAGGCGGCGCATAAAAGCCAGAGTCAAAGTGCGATAGATTGCTCCCGAGTCGGCATGCAGAATATCCAACTGCTCGGCGATCATTCCTGCCACCGTGCTCTTACCCGATCCGGCGGGCCCGTCCAAAGCAATCACTCTCATCGATCCAATTCACTGATTGTGCCACCGGTGGCAAGCGCGGATTGGGGACTCAGATCCTTTCGATACTGGGCCGCAAAAATTTGCAGGAACGATTCGTCCTGGTCACCTGACTGTATTGAACTTCCAGAGTGGCCGTGATGCGAACCTTTTGCCCGCGACGCTCCGCCATGGATGGCGCGTTCCATCGTAGAAACCGCCCGCGGTTTCCACCACCACCGCCTCAAATGAGAGCCGATCTGGTCGGCGGGGGCTGGCCCACGCGAAGGCACGAGGCCGTAGCGCGCCACGCTCCGCCATGGATGGCGGCGTTCCATCGTAGAAACCGCCCGCGGTTTCCACCAACTCCCAAATGAAACGCCGATTGTCAGCGAGTCCCTCCTGGCTGCGAAAACAGGAGGTTTGAGCGCGTCACGCTCCGCCATGGATGGCGGCGCGTGGCGCGAAGGTGGGACTCGCTGACACCCAATCAGGTGTCGTCATTATAGCCACAAATCTCGTTTCGATCTTTTCGAGATTGGTTTTGCCAGCCGGCCCACCAGTCCAGGTCATCGCTCTCAACGGTCTGAATTAGTTCGTCCAATCCCTGGCGCAAGTCGCGCAGGGATTCCGCGATGTAGTTTCGGTTCGTCTGCAGGATGTCGCGCCACATTTCGGGATTGGATCCAGCGATGCGCAGCATATCGCGCAGGCCTCCGCCGGTTATGGGAATGGGGGACTGGCGATTGATATTTCGAACTTCCGGCCGTCGGGCTGTGACGGTGGCAAGAAGGCTGGATAATAGATGGGGCGCATGGCTGAGGTATGCAAGCACAAGATCATGATCGCGCTCATTCAGTTCAAATACATGCGAACCCAGGTGCTTCCAAAACTGGGAAAGATTATCGAAATTCTCCTGTTTTTCGGGAGACCGAATGCTGGAACGAATGAGGATAACCAGACGATTGCGAAAGAGCTCCTCTTTAACTGCAGAGGGTCCGGTATCTTCCGAGCCACACATTGGATGCGATCCGATGAAAGGTAGATCGGGAAATTGAGCCGCCACTTTTTCCAGATAAGTGCGAGTGGAACTCATGTCCGTGATCAAAGGCAGGTTTTCCGCAGATCGGGCGCCCAGCTCTTCCAGAAGTACACCGTTTGCGTTTACGGGCATACCCAGAACCATTAGATCAAATTCGTCCAGCGCTACAGGCAAATCGGAAAGTCCGGAAGCGCAATACACCTCCGTGGCCAGCTCATGAGACTCTATAAACTCTTTGCTTTTTTGGCTCCGCACGACGCCGGCTATGCGAAGACCCGGATCTTTTCGCAGTGAGGCCGCCAGCGAAGCGCCCATCATTCCCATGCCATATATCAGAATGGATCGAAATGGTTGCAGATTAATCCACCTGTCCCATAGGATAGGAACCAAGAACCTTGAGAAAGGAAGTGTAGCGCTCCAGCTCTTGCAGAATTGATTTCACCGGTTCGGCTTCCCTGTGCCCTTCGAGATCAATAAAGAAATTGTATTCGCCGTAATTCTTCCGCGTTGCGCGCGATTCAATTCGAGTCAGGTTGATTCCTGCATCGTGGAATGGCTTAAGAATACGAAACAGGCCGCCTGGCTCATCGTGAAAGCTAAGAACCAGGCTGGTACGGTCTTTCTTTCCAGGAGGACATTGTTCATGGCCTACAATCCAGAAACGCGTAATGTTATCCGAGCTATCCTGAATATCTCGACTCAGAATCTTGAGTCCGTAGATTTCGCTGGCAAGCTCGGAAGCGATGGCCACTCCATCGGAAGTCTCGGCCACCATCTGGGCCGCACGCGCCGTGGAAGAGGTTTCCACTACTTGAACATCATGCATGGGTAGATTTTTTCGCGCCCACTCTTTACATTGTTCCAGACCGATGGGGATCGTATAGATCTTTCGGATATTGGCCAGTTCGATGTGGTTGGCAGCCATCAAATGATGTCTCACTCGCACAAACTGCTCGGCGTAAATCTGCAAACTGGAATCCAGGAAACAGTCCATGGTGATTCCTACCGAGCCCGCCGCCGTGTTATCAGCGGGCACAACTCCGTAGCTTGCCTCGTGAAGGTTGGCCACGCTTCTAAAAATTTCGGGAATGGTATCCATGGGCATCCCGCGCACAGAATTCCCAAATCGGTAACGCGTGGCCATATGCGAAAAACTTCCAGGAGGTCCCAGATACCCCACCGATGGCCCGCCTTCCAGGGCAATGGAGCCAGACATGATTTCTCGATAAATGTTTCTGAATGTTGATTCCGGCAGTTCGGGCAGAGGCTCGCCCTGCCATTGCTTTCTAACTTCGGCGGCGTATTTTACGATGTTTTCGTAGACCCCTTGCTCGCGGTCAGGACGGTATACAGGCTCATCTTTGCGTCGCTTCACTTCGCCAATGTGCGAGGCCGCCTGGGCGCGACGAAGCAGGAGCTCAACAATCTGATGGTCCAGATCGTCGATTTGCTTTCGGTAGGGGCTAAGATCGTCCTGTTCTGTCATCGGCTTCTGGGGCTGTTTCCAGCCGCAGGGACAACTAATGGTAGTTATTCGATCTCGTCAAACGGAAGCTCTTTCACATCTTGTAGAGGCGGAAGATCCGAGAGCGAATTCAACGCGAAATGGGACAGAAATTGTCGTGTGGTAACATAAAGCGTAGGCCGACCTGGCACCGGTCGATAGCCCTGGGGCTTGATTAGTTTTTTCTGCAAAAGAGTAACAACCATCTGGCGACTGTTCACGCCCCGCACTTCTTCAATTTCCGGAAGTGTAATCGGCTGGCGGTAACAAATAATGGAAAGGGTTTCCATAACCGATCTGGAAAGTTTCTCGCGCCTGGGCCCGCCCAGAATCGTTTTAATTTCGTCGCCGTAGCGATCCGATGTAACGAATTGATAGCCGCCAGAAATCTCGCGAAGAAGCACCCCTCCGTCGCGTTCGGCATAGTCATCGATCAAGGAATCGATCAAAATTCGAGTATTTACTCGATCCAGGCTACATTGCCGGGCAAGCACCGAAAGACTTAAAGGTTCGGTGGATACAAAAAGAACGGCTTCCATGAGGCCACGGAATCGATCCATTTCCTCGCGGCTGAGCTCGCGGTATTCTGGAAGTCCCGCATCACCGGAATTCTTTACGGCCAGCTCTACTGGCTCGGCATCCGTTTCCCTAGAATGGGCAGCCCCTTCCATATCTTCAATTTCGTCCTCGGGAGCCTCAATTTCCAGCGTATCTTTCTTTTTCTTTCCCATAGCCTGTGGGATTATGTCGCGCCGGAAATTGAGG
>JAGRNC010000128.1 GCA_020440935.1 Leptospiraceae bacterium
CCATACATGCGAATCAAGAAGTCTTCGCAGCCCACAACGCACATTACCTGTACTCGAATGGAACGCGACCTATCTGCCGAAGTGGCCTACCTCCGTGGCGATGTGCGCATCCATCATAGCGATTACAATATCCTGGCCGACCTGGCTACCTACACCGATGCCAAAGAGTTGATCGAAATTCCGGATAATCCTCGCATTCTAGGAAAAGGCGAGTATCTTACCGGCGATCGCATTCTGTATTACACCGGTGAAGAGAAAGCGGTCCTGGATGGTCGAGCCATCTACGCAACTTATGAGCAGCCCGCCGAAGAAAGAATCTCTCTGGAACAATTCGCGCGGACGCACGGACCTGTGAGCGACGAAGCCCTGGAAAAAGCCAGGAGGGAGAATCCGGACCGAGCAAGACAGATTGCTGAAAAAGAAAAGACCGCGAAAGAAGAAAGCTCCGGACCTCTGCTGCAGGTGCTTTCGGCCGACCGTATTGAACATATATTTAAAGATAAGAAGAATCCCATCACACACATTACCGGCAATGTGCTCTTCACCGATCCCTACCGGCAACTGCGCTCCCCAGCTTTAACCGGCACCGGACCGTCCCTGGCTGTGCTCACAACCGATCAGGGCGTAGAATTTCTAGATAAGAAAGAAAATGTCAGGGTGAAAGCCCGAGAAATGGACTACCAGCGGCAGAAGCAATTTCTTACGCTTTCCGGTGATCCAGAAGTAGAATTTCTGGATGAGAAAACGCAGGAAGTCACAGGCACTCTGACGGGCGCATACATTGAACGGGATTTTCAAACCGAAGTGACCATTGCCCGGGGCAATGTGGAACTAAATAGAGGTTCCGATCGCGCAAGAGGCGAGATTGCGCGCTACGAGGAAAAGAATGGATATCTGGAATTCATTGGCAATCCACGAATTTTCCGCGACGGTTCCTGGATCCAGTGCAGCAAAGTCCGGATGTACCCGGACCAGGACCGCATCATTTTTGAAAAGAACATTAAGGGCGCAGTCATTCAATAATCAGCTCCATCCTTGAAGGTGGACCACCGGAGTACAAGGCTCCGAAAGAAGGTTTGCCAGCCAGTGGATGCGCTGCATTCTGGATTCGTGGCCCGCAAAAGACAGCCCAGCAGCCCGGCAATGCCCGTAATGGAACGAGGCTCCCATACCCTGCGTATGGAAGGGCTGGTGAAGATCTACAATCGAAAGAGAGTGGTAGACGGAGTCTCGTTCGAAATCGAACGCCGGGAGATTGTAGGTCTGCTGGGTCCCAATGGGGCTGGCAAAACCACTTCCTTTTACATGGCCGTAGGCCTGGTGCAGCCCGATGAAGGCCGGGTTTACATTGGCGAGGAGGAAGTGACTCGGCTTCCTATGTTCAAGAGAGCCCGCCTGGGAGTAGGTTATCTGGCTCAGGAAGCATCGGTATTTCGAAAACTCACTGTTCGGGAAAACATTGAGGGCGTGCTACAAATGCATTTTAAGGATCCCAGAGAAATCCGCCGCCGATCCGATGCGCTCATCGAAGAGCTGCAATTGCAGAAGGTCACCAATCAAAAAGGATTTACGCTTTCGGGCGGCGAGCGTCGCAGATGCGAGATCGCACGCGCTCTAGCCACGGAGCCAGATTTCATTCTTTTGGATGAACCGTTTGCCGGCGTGGATCCAATAGCAGTTAAGGACATCCAGGATCTGATTTCGCAGCTTCGGGAACGCGGCCTGGGAATTTTGATTACCGACCACAACGTAAGAGAGACCTTAAAGATTACGGATCGCGCTTACATCATGTATTCCGGCCAAATATTGAAGGCGGGAACGGCCGATGAACTAGTGCGCGATGAGCGAATCAAGCAAATCTATCTTGGAGAGGATTTCACCCTTTAGGGGAATCTGACTATGGCTCTAAGTCAGCAACTCGTTCAGAAGCAGACCCAGCGCCTGGTGATGACGCAGGATTTGCGTCAATCCATTGAACTTCTACCGTTGTCCAATCTAGAACTGTCAGAACGAATCCAGACCGAGCTTCTAGAAAACCCGCTGCTCGAACTAAAAGAAGAGGAAGAAACCACCCGGGAGGCGCCGCAAAGCAATGCCTCCGAGGATGATGCCCGCGAATCCGAATCCAGATCCAGAGAAGAATATAGCGATTACGGACAAATCGATTACGAAGGCGCAGAAAGAAAAAATCAGTTCTTACAGAATGCAGTTACGTCCCATCGGTCCTTGCAGGAATACTTAATCGAGCAACTTCGGCTGACCAACCTCAGTCCGCCGGAATTCGAAGCGGCCACCATTCTAGTGTCGGCCATAGATCAAAAGGGGTTTCTCACGGAGTCGCCGGAGCTTCTCCTGGACGGTCAGAACCTTCCCTCTGCCGCGGTTCATAAGATTCTTTCTACGATCCGCGAATTGGATCCCCCAGGCTGCGGCGTCAGTGGCGTTCAGGAAGCGTTGTTGGTACAGGCCGCGCTACAGAAAGCCGAGCCATTCGTTTTGAAACTTCTGGAGCACCACTTTGAAGATCTGGAAAGGCTGGATTACAAGAAAATCGAAAAGGAGACGGGATCCAACGAAGCTCGTATCCATTCGGCTCTGCAATTCATTCGAACCCTGGAGCCTTTTCCGGGCACTTTGTATTCAACCAGGGAGCCCGATTACGTAGTCCCCGATCTGATCGTGGTAAATGTAGAGGATCGTATCGACGTTCTGATCAACGATGACTGGATTCCTTCCCTTCAGATAAATGAATCCTATAAGCAGCTTTTATCCGATGGAAAGCAAGCCAACGCGGAGTATCTGGAAAGCAAACTGAGTTCGGCCACCTGGCTGTTGCGCGGAATCAAGCAACGGCGCCAGACACTGTACCGAACTATGAAAGCCATCGTGGAGCATCAGGAGCCATTTTTTCGCCAGGGCCATGGTCACCTGGTTCCTCTGACACTGCGCGAAGTGGCCGACGATCTGGAGATGCATGAATCCACGATTTCGCGGATAACCACCAACAAGTACGTACAGACCCGATGGGGTATTTTTGAGCTAAAATATTTCTTTACCAGCGCTCTGCGCAAGGCCGAAGGCGGGCGCGGAGAATCATCCACAAACATAAAAGACCGCCTTCAGAAGCTCGTAGACAGCGAAGATCCGTCCTCCCCGTTGTCGGATCAGGAAATTGCAGACCGCATTGCAGGCGAGGGAGTCTCCATAGCTCGACGGACCGTTGCAAAATACAGAAAAGTATTGAACATTCCGTCCGCCGAGCGAAGAAGAATCCTCAAAAGCATGAAATAGAAAATCCGGCAAGAAGTACAGGAGAAAGCGAATGGAAACCAGCTACCACTTTCAAAACATTGACTCCTCGGATGCGCTCAAAGAGTACGCGGACAAGGTAATCGACAAATTATCGTCGCATTTCAGCAATCTGCAGAATGCCACGGTGCATTTCAAAGTCGAAAGAATTCATCAGATCGCCGAAATCACCATCAACGGGGACAACGGTCAATTTGTAGCCGAAGAGAAGGCGGAAGATATGTATGCCGCTCTGGATCTGGTGGAAAAGAAGCTGGAAAGACAGATCAAAAAGCACAAAGAAAAGCATCTGGGAAAGAATCAGAGGGCCTGAAATGAATTCCATGGAAGTGGGCAAGCTCATCCAGTATTCAGAACTGGGGCTACGCATCGTCAGCGGAGAAGAGGGTCTACAGCGAGAGATCCGAAATGAAGACGTAAACCGCCCTGGTCTTGCCCTGGCCGGATTCTATCGCAATTTTGCGCACGACCGAATCCAGGTGTTTGGACAGGGAGAGCATGCCTACCTCATTGACTGCGGAAATGAATTGGAAGGTCGAATTAAAGAGGAATTCTTTAAGTATCAATTTCCGGCGCTTGTATTTACGCACGGCAATGAACCTCCAGATTGCTTCGTCACCAAATCCTCCGCTACCACCACTCCATTACTGCAAACCACGCTTTCTACGCATGACTTTATTCTGAACTTCAATCGAATTATCACTCGTGCTTTGGCGCCCCAGACATCCATCCACGGAGTGCTGGTAGAAGTGTTCGGGATGGGAATTTTACTGCTTGGTCCATCGGGCATAGGCAAATCAGAGACCGCTCTTGAGCTCATCGAGCGCGGACACCGTCTGGTGGCCGATGACATGGTCCATATTCGCCACATGGGAAAGGGCGAACTTGTGGGCGAATCCGATCCAATGATCGAGCATCATATGGAGCTGCGCGGCATCGGCATTGTTAACATTAAAGATTTGTTTGGCGTGGGCGCGATTCGTAAGAAAGTCCAGGTAGATCTGGTAGTATTCCTGGAAGATTGGAAAGAGGACAAAGAGTACGACCGTCTTGGGATTGACGAGCAAACTATGGACATCTTGGATGTGGCCGTTCCGAGTATTACGCTACCGCTACGACCTGGTCGAAATATTCCAATTCTGGTAGAAACCGCCTCCATGAACCATCGGTCCCGACGAATGGGTTTTCATGCGGCGCGTTCGCTTTCGGAAAGAATCCACACCCGCATAGCCGAACAAATTGACGAAGATGCAGAGGGCAAATCCCCCCGACAGGGAAGGCCCCGAGCGCGACCCAAACCCCTAATGGGACCAGTTTAAATCTCTAGAAGAAACATGGCAACAATCGACGTAACCATCGAATTGCAGGAAGGACTGCATGCCCGGCCCGCCTCTATTTTCGTGCGGGAAGCCGGTAAATTCAAATCCGAAGTGTTTTTAACAGCCAACGGCGTCACCGTAAACGGGAAGTCCATTATGGGTATATTGATGCTTGCGTTGAGCCCCGGAACCCGAGTAACGATCGAGGCTCGCGGAGAAGATGAAGAGGAGGCAATCGCACGACTGGGCGTTTTGATAAACGGGGCAGCGATTTGAAACGCAATGAGCCCTGGAAAAGAGAAGAATCAAAGATTCTTCTACGCGATGCGCTATTCCTTATTTTGATCCTCTGGATCTCAGTTTTTATTGCAGAATCGTATTTTATCCTGGACGACACTTCGCCAGTCGATCGGATCTTCATCTACCTCATTGTTTTCATACCTCTGGGCACGCTGAATTTTCTCATTCTGTATTACTACAGAAACAAACGCATTAGAAGAACAGGAAATTTGCGATCATCGCTCCGTTACCGCCTGATGATTGCATTTATGATTGTTTCGATCTTTCCGTCCATTCCCATCTTTCTGGTTAGCTCCGATCGCGTGGAGTCCGTGATCGGTGTTTTGTTTTCGCTCGATTTCCGGGGCGGATTGCTTGCTTCGGAAGAACTGCTTAGTAGCTACGAGCAGAAAGATGCATTGGATTTTGCCACCTACGTGGCTGCGCGCACGGCCTATTTACCTGCTGAGTCGACCTGGCCTGGAGCTCTGGATTCTGTGTACGATGAAGAAAGCGACAGCGTCTTTCTTGTGGATCATAACAGTGTTATTCGTCGATTTGGACGGCTACCACTGAATCCCCTGGAGTGGAAGTCTGTAGTCCCATTGAAGAACCAGGATCCGCCCATTTTTACCGGTGTGTCGGGCAATCGGCGGTATGCTGCCGTTACGGTTCCTGCGGGCAGTCGGGATCGATACTACCTGGTGGTGCGGCATCTCTATTCTACCCAGGCCCGTGCAGAAACGCGCTTCCAGGATATTCTCAATCTTCTTTCTTCCGGAAAGAAACAATGGGAAGAAAAGATCCCTTATAATCTGCGGCTCGGTCTGGCTATCGCCTACGCATTGATGATTACCCTGGCGCTTGGAGTGGCGATCGTTCTGGCCCGGCAGATTTCGCATCCTATTGTATCGCTGGCCGCCGCCACTCGATCGGTTACGCTGGGGAAGCTGGATACCCGTCTGGACATCCGTGCAGAAGGCGAATTAGGAATTCTAATCGATAGCTTCAATCAGATGACCGAGGAATTGCAGACCCTGCGCGGTCGATTGCTGCACAGCCAGCGTGTGGCCGCCTGGCAGGAAGTGGCCCGGCGTCTGGCCCATGAAATCAAAAATCCGCTCACTCCCATTCAACTCTCGGCGGAACGGATGCTGCGTCGCCTGGATCGACCCGAGCGAGGCAACCTGGACGAAATCGTACGCTCCAGTGGTGTCACCATTCTGGAACAGGTCAATGTTCTAAAACACCTGGTAGAGGAATTCAGCAACTTTGCCCGAATGCCAGCGCCCCGACTGGAATTGTCCTCGCTTCTGGAACTATTGCGCGAATCCACCGAGGCATACACGAACCTCGGCGACATCGAATTCGAGCTCAGGATCTCACCGGATCTGCCGGATTTGTATCTCGACAGAAATCTTGTAATCGGAATGCTCAATAATCTGGTTCAAAACGCGGTAGACGCTGTGCGATCTCATGTCCAGGAAAGCGAGGAGGCCGGGCGCGCCAGGATTCTGGTATCTGCCGCTCCGCATCTGCAGGCAGGGAAGCGCTACGTGCAACTGGCCATCGAGGACTCCGGTCCGGGAATTGAAGAAGAGTTTCGAGAGCAAATATTTGAACCCTATTATACAACAAAAGGCGAAAAAGGTAACGGTCTGGGTCTGGCTCTGGTAGAGCGCGCTGTGCTCGATCATAATGCTCGAATCTACGTAACTGGCTCCAGTCTGGGCGGCGCCGCCTTTCGCGTATTCTTTCCCGTCCCCGATTCTGGAAATGGCGAACGGGATATCATGGTTTTTCCGGTGTAATTAATGAAAATCTATATTGTCGACGACGATCAATCCATTCGCGCTTCGTTGCGCGCCATCCTGGAGGACGAAGAATTCGAGGTAGAGGATTTTGCAACGGGCAAGACCATGCTCAAAACCCTCAAAACTCGTCGCCCGGACCTGATTTTGCTGGATGTCTGGATGGGCAAAGAGGATGGCCTGGAAATCCTGGATCGGGTACGCATCGAGTATCCTGCGGTTCCGGTCCTGATGATCAGCGGCCACGGCACCATCGAGCAGGCGGTCAAGGCGATCAAAATGGGAGCCGTCGACCTGCTGGAAAAGCCCCTATCCATCGA
>JAGRNC010000012.1 GCA_020440935.1 Leptospiraceae bacterium
TACGTCGCCGACAGTGGAAACAATCGAATTCGAAAGATCGAAAAAAGCACCGGCGTTGTAACGACTCTGGCGGGAAGTGGAAGTTCTGGAAGCGCCGATGGCACAGGTACCGCGGCTACATTCAACAATCCCTTCGGCATTACCACAGACGGAACGTTTCTGTATGTCTCAGACGCTGGCGGTAACTTGATTAGAAAGATTTAGTGAGGTTGGAACTGTAACGAAATAACGCACTTATTGGCGGCTAATTTGTGTTGCTGATGTAGCGACTGGCAAACTGGAGAAATTCCCTGAGGGTCTTTTTTAAATTTCGCTCATATACATCGTTGGAGCGATCTTCGCTAAGTTTCTCCTGATTTCGGCTGATATATACCTCGGTCTTTCGGATCAAAGCGCGCAGGTCGGGGTATTCTTGCCACAGTTGCTCCGCTCGGGCGCGCGAATTACCGGAATTGGCAGATAGCCCGGCGACCTGATCATAGATTTGTTGCAGCGCTCTGCGGATCGCATCTTTTTCTTCTGAGACTGTGGCGCCAAAGGCATTCAAGAGGACGTTTCTATAATCTGTGGAATCGTAGGTATTGCTCTTTTCCTGTGGCCCCGATTCCATGGCTCGGGCCGGGACCGGCGCCGCCTCGGAATCGGCAAGCCGAATGCTATGCATTCCATGAATGAAGGCGCCGCCGCGCGAAAGGTTGATACATTGCACTGGATCCTCGTCGCGCAAAGCCTCGATGGACTGTTCGAACCAGCTACGGTACAGGCTCAAAATAAAATCTCCGGAAAGCTCTCTGCCGTCCACAGATTGCACCGGAATGAGATCGCGCTTCTGCACCACTCGCTCGTTTATCGATTCCAGGCTTAGTTTTCGCGAAACCATGTTATTCCATCGCTCGTAGTGATGGGTTCCCAGAGCGTGCAGCTGTCGATTGGTCCAGGCCAAATCCTGGCCAGCAAAATAGATTGTTCGAAACCCCAAAAATCGCAGCAGATCGAATGCCGAAGTGGCTACCGATCCGCCGGATTGCAGTCTACCCTGCGGACCGCAAAGCTGTTCCAGTTGATCCGTTCCTGGAGTGCGCAATTCTTCGGTGCTTCCATCCGGGCGAAAAATCAGCCGTGCCGTGGAAGAGAAGATCCAGCCCCCTGGGCGCAAATGGATCGGCAGGGAAGGGTGGCAAACCAGGTCTGCGAAAATGATAAGATCGCCCAGCTCTTCGCCCTGGAAATGCAGCATCGTTTGTTTTTGCGCATCCAGGATATGGACTCCGTGGGGTCGAATACCGGCGCGAAGTAGCGGTTTGAGCGCCGTGTCGCAGGCAAGAATAAAGAATTGATCCTTATTTTTTTGAATCCAGGGAATCGTCTCGGTAAGGCTGGGCCCCGCAGAGACCAGCAATGCGGAGGCAGTCCCGGCGAATCGGTCCTGCCAGAAGTGCAGATTCCCGGGCTGATCGGGTCCGGATGCATGCATGGAATTTAGCAGAGTGTTTCGGAGCCAGAGAGGCTCGAATTCGAATCGAGTGAGCAGATCGGACATTCGTGACTGCAGAATCGCCCGCATCCGAATCTCCAAATCGGCATAGAAATCGGGCGCCCGGTCCACCGAGGCACGGTGTTTTAGAAAGCGGATTCCCTGGAAATTCTCGGCTGGCAGCCCTTCCAGGTAGTGCTCCAGGGAAACCTGGGACTCCGCTCCAAAGAATGCATGGCAGCCCGGAGTCCGCAAATAGTCCTCCAGTTCTGGAAATGGATGTGAATCCAGTGCACTTTCTTCTATATATAGAGCTCCCAGCGCGAGACGATGGTCCACCACTACACAGATCTGGCCGGGCAAGAGAGTCCTTGTGGCACCGAAGCACTGAGGATTGCCGGCCCCCAGAATAACGAGAATCTGAGTCCGTTTCAGGCCCTCGGCTGCGGCAAGCATACGATCGGCTTCGGTGCCCGGCGCATAGGCCGAGCAGGTAGGTCTTCCCTTTTCCAGCGGAATGGGCGTTCCATCGCGGGCCTCTCCGCGCACCAGATCCGGGGACGATTTTCCACGTAGAAAAGTAAGATAGGGCTTTCTTCCAAAGACATCTTGCATAAAACGGTTCTAGCCGGACTTTCAGGCCCGCTTGCGGTGGCTCTTCCAGTCCACCGCTTGAATACTTGACATGCCGGGGGCTGGCAGCCCTGCTGAATCCTTTCTGCATCCGGCAGGATCTGCTCCAAAGGACTTCCAGAGGAATTTCATGCACGTAAAAAAGATACGCATGGTTGGATTTAAATCCTTCGCGGATGAAACCGTCATCGAGCCCGGTGCCGGTATTACTGCCATTGTCGGCCCAAACGGCTGCGGTAAATCCAATATTGTGGATGCAGTGCGCTGGGTTCTGGGAGAAAAATCCGGGCGCGCCCTGCGCGGAAAGAATATGGAAGATGTAATCTTCCTGGGATCCGAAAAACGCAAGCAGTCCGGCATGGCGGAAGTGGAGATCCATTTTGATAATCTGGACCGATCGCTTTCGGTGGACCAGGATGAAGTCAGCATCGGTCGACGACTGTACCTGAACAGCGCCTCGGAATACATATTAAACGGAAAACGGACCACACGCAAAGAAATCGAGCGCGTGCTCATGGATACGGGAATCGGCAAAACCGCCTATTCCATTATGGAGCAGGGCAGGATGTCGGAGATCCTCCGCGCCAGTCCCGAAGATCGAAGGCTTCTTTTTGACGAAGCCGCCGGCATTTCTAGATTCAAGGCAGAGCGCCAGGAAACTCTGAAGCGTCTGGACGATACAGAGCAAAACCTTTTGCGTCTTGGCGATATTCTTAAGGAAAAAGAGAAAGAGCTGGAAAACCTGGAGCGACAGGCGCGAAAAACGCGGCAGTATCTAAAACTGAAAGAACACCTGGACAAACACGACAAGAATGTTCGCTACCTCAAATGGTCGGACCATGCCGCTCGACTGAAGGCCATCGAAGATAAGCTGGAAAAGCTGGCCCAGAAGAAACAAGAAATACTCGATAGAATTGAAAAGTCGGAGACCGAAGCCGAGCAGCTCGAAGTGCAGAACCAGGACGATCTGGAAAAGCGACATGCCCTGGATCGGCAGTATCATCAGACCTTATCTGTTATCGAATCCCTGCAAAAAGGCCAGCAAAGAGTACAACTGGAAATTGACGAACGTAGCCGACAAAAAGAACAAATCCAGGAACGGCTTACGGCTGAAGATAAGTTTCTAAAGGCTTCGCGCAAGAAGCTCGAGCAATCCATGCAGCTGGAACTGGATCTAAGTTCCGAGATCGACACGCTTACACAAAAAAGCGCCGAACTACAAAAGGTAGTAGAACAGCTCGAAGTCGAAGTGCAGGAATTTCAGAAGAAAGAAGAAGCAAACCATACCGAATCGCAGCAGATCGAAAAAGATCAAAAGGCGGTGATGGATCAGCTGCGTGCGCTCACCGAGCAGTTGATTAATGACCTGGAAGCGCGGAAAAAGGACATCGAGGCGGCAGAAAAGAGCCGTAAAGCGCTCTCCGATGAAATGCTGGCTCGAATTCAGGAAGGCAAAGCAACCGTTGATACTTTGATCAAAGATATGAAGGCGGCCGCCGAGACAGATCTTTCTGCGAAGAAAGCTGGATGGTTGCAAAGCGTGGAAAGCCTTTCCTTTGCCACGCTACTCAAAGACTTTGATCAATATCAAAAACTGGATGCGGAGTTTCGATCGCTATTCTTTGGCGAATCGGGCCTGATTTCGCGAAAAGAAGAGCTGGATCAAAAGATGAATCGATTCAACCAGCGAAAGGTTGAGATCACCAAAGAAAACCAGGAAATACAACAAAAGCGCAAACAAAATCTAACGCGAATCGAAAAAGAAAAGAATCGGCGCGTCGAGATTGAGCTGCAAATCCGAGATTACCAGGCGCGGCGGGATTCTTCGCAAGAAGCCAGGGATCAATTAGAGAATCAAATCGAACAATCCAGCGCCAGGTTGGCCTATTTAAACGACGAAATCAAAAGCGTCGATCAGACCATGGCCAAGCTGCAAGAAGAACAAAAGCAGCAATCCACGGACCTGGAACGCAGTAACAAAGAAACCAGAGATACTTCGGCCAAGCTAGAAAGCATGCAGAAGAATATCGAAAAGGTCCGGGACCGAATCGCAAGCCTTCGAGAGAAAACTCGAAAGGATCGAGATTCCATTGAACGGTTGCTTCCGGAAGTTTCCCGCGAAGAGCGCGCCCAGGAAAATATCAGCGTTGCCCAGCAAACTCTGGAAGAAGAGCTATACAACGATTTTCAGATGAGCCCGGGAGAGCTGGAAGCCGAATGCGGTAGTCGTCGGCTGAACAAAGAACAGGAACAATCCGAATTTCGCCGAATAAAAGGAGAGATCCAGGGGCTCGGTCAATTCAATGCGTTGGCTATCGATGAATATGCCCGCTGCGAAGAGGCCCTTAACGAGCTTCTGAAGCAAAAGCAGGACATCGAAGATGCGCGAAAGAACATTCTTTCCATTCTTCAGGAAATCGATGAGAATTCCAGGGCATTGTTCAAAGATACGTTCGAGCGGATTCAGAATAATTTCACAGAAGTATTCCAGACTCTGTTTAATGGCGGTCATGCAAGCCTCACTCTCACCGATGAAAACGACCCCATGAACAGCGGGGTGAGCATCATGGTGCAGCCTCCGGGCAAAAAGAATACTTCCATTACGCTTCTTTCGGGCGGGGAACAGAATATGACGGCCATTGCTCTGATGTTTGCCACTTATCTGGTGCGGCCATCTCCGTTCTGTCTTCTGGATGAAATCGATGCTCCTCTGGATGACAACAACGTGCATCGATTCTTAAAGATGCTGGCAAGTTTTGCTCCCCGTAGTCAGTTTCTGGTGATCACGCACAATAAGCTGACCATGGAGAAGGCAGGAGCGATTTTTGGAGTAACCCAGGAAGAGGCAGGAGTAACTCGCATTGTTTCCGTTCGTTTCCAGGATAGAAAGCAAGTCGTCTCCTGAGCAAGGGATCCGCATTGTTGCCGGAATCCGCAGTGGACGCGCAGCAAGATTTTTGATTCCAGGCATTCTCGGACGATCCCTGTTCTGGCGCAGGATTCGCTGGCGCCGTATTGCTTCGTTTCTTTCTATTGGTTTATTCGCGCATATACTATTTCTGACAATGGCCCCTTTTTCGCTGATCGCGGGGCCGGCCACCGAGCCCACTCCCATCGTCATAGCATCGCCTTCGCATAGAAATCTTAAGATCGTTCCATTTATAAACCTTACCGGGAATCGGTCGCTGGATTATCTGGAATCTGGATTGCCGCAGATGATACTGAATGCAATGACGCTGCCCGTATTCTTGCAGGATTACAATCCGGCGGAAGTTCTGGTGGATCCGGCAGGACGCGCCAGTAAAGCAGAAAGGTATCGCGCGCCCGAAGTAAAGCAAGAGAAGATTTCATCGGAAAAGATCAAAATACGTCTGGAAGGGAGCGTATATGCCTGGAAGGCCAATCAAGGCGAACTTGTGGACCGGGAGTCAGGCTTCCTCGTGGCGGCAAACATCGAGGCAGACTATCTGGTACAGGGGCGGATTACGGGGACGACGGCTGCGCCCGTTCTAGAACTTCAATTCTACGATGCCGTATGGGGGAGGGTGATCAGTCGTAACTTTGCCCTATCTGCCGCCAATCCATACGATGAGACCGGACTACAGCAGATTCGCTCGTTCCTGACCGCCCAGCTTCCCGGTCTGGCCTCCGGGCGGATCCGAGTAACATCTGCAAAGGAGGGTGCTCTTGTATTTCTGGACGATGTGTACATGGGCAAGACGCCTCTGAATGTTTCTGTGGCTCCCGGAAAATACTCATTACGAGTCAGTCATGAACAATGTCAGGATGTGACTCTTGATGCAGATTTAGGCAAGCAGCAAAGCTACAGTGTTGCCTGCGAGCCAGCCGGCGGCGCGGCAAGGCTCATTGTCCGAAGCGAGCCGGAGGGCGCCGAAGTCTATTTGAACGTTACTCGAATCGGAGTCACTCCTCTGGATGTGAGCAACTTGCCGGAAGGAACCCATCGTATTCGCATAAGCAAGGAAGGATATATCGATCGATTCAAAGGAGTGGTTCTGCAATCCGACCGGCCTTCCACGGTATTTGTGGAAATGGAAAAGGGGGACACCGAGAAATACTATCGTGATCCTGGATACGTCGCGGGCGATTGGACCAGAAGAGACCTGGGCTTTGGGCTTCTGTTGCAGAGTCTGGTTCTCGGTGGAGGATGGGCTTACAGCAAAACTCGAGCAAACGATGTGCGCGATTCGATTCGCAGCCAGATCCCGGCCCTGGCCTTTACCGACGTGAGCGGATTTTCGCTCTACCAGTTTTATCAAATCGAACAGAATCGTCTGGATGCTAAAACCTGGGATAATCGGGCCAACCTTTTTGAAGGAGCCGCCATTGGATCGTTGGCGCTGGCCGGATTGTTCTACTACCTGGCGTATAGCTTTGAGGACAAAGAGTTTGGCGAAGTATCGCGCTGGGAGCGATCCATGATGCAGGAAGATGGCATCGATGCTCGGGTCGCAAATTCAAATAGTCCGATCGCTAATTCGCAGCCACAGCCAATGCTGCTCTGGTCCGTGCAACCACGACCATTGGTATTTTCCCAGAGGCCTCAGTTATTCGAAACCGAGCACCGCCTGGGACTGCAAATCGCTTTCTAAGAAATTAAAGCTGTCTTGCTCTAGTTTTTCTGGGAACTTCTCTGGCGCTGGATCTTCTTTCTGCATGCAACGTCAGCGCATATACCTGCTTTTGCAGATCTTCGGTTAATGCACGCGCTGCAGCCTTTTCCCCGGCGGCCCCTTCTTCCACTTTTGGAAAGTCGCTGGGCAGAATGGGATGTCCTACATTGTAGAAGATACCGCGCTGAAATGCCTCACCCGAGAGAAAATTCCGCACATCGGAGAATCCAAATGCTCCATGAATGCCGGATGGTATAATGGGCACCCTGGCTTTTAGCGCAAGCCTGGCTGTCATTGGTTTGAACGGACCCATGACACCTGTTTCGGTGCGCGTGCCTTCGGGAAAAATGGAAAGCAGATGGCCTTCCGCCAGTAGATCGAGCATTTGCTCTTCGATTTCCTGGTAATAAGAAACCGCATCTTTGGCCGATTCCCCTTTGAAGGCTCGCTTGATGGGATGGCCACCCCAGGTTTCTAGCTGGCTTCGGTGGAATAGTCCGTATAGCCGCAGTAGCGCTTCTACGCTCAGCCGCACCGGCGAGAACACTGGATGCGACCAACCAGGAGCCATGGAAAGCATCTCCAGAATTTGATCGTCGGGTCGGAATAGTTCATCTTTGCCCAGGAAGTGGATGCGCCGGGAACAATAGATTCCCTGAATCATCGCATCCAGGTAGTCTGTATGATTGCATACCAGGATGGCTCCACCCTTCTCGGGAATTGCCTCCATGCCTGTTACTTCAATGTGGAACAGCTGATCCAGAGCCGTTCGTAAAATGTCGCGCACAGGTTCGAACGGAATGGTCGCTACCATTGTTGGTGATTCTGTCATCGGCCTTCCTGGAATTACTGATTTACCCCTGAATGCAGAGTGATTCGATGGTACGTTGTGGGTCTTCTAAAGCAATCGAAATTTCCATTACTCATCCTTCTGGCCATCCATTGCGGAAACTACAATCCCGATCAATCTGGCCAGGGACCCACTTTTCGGCCCGAAGTTGACCTCGTCGGAAACTTCTACGGTCGGCAGATCATCTACGATAGAAATGACTCTATAGTAGAAACTGCAACCATAGATCGTAGCTGTGAGCTGGTGGACGGCCCTGCCATTTCCTGTGCTCTGCAAATACGGTACGAACGAGAAAATCGGAATGAGCAGCTACATCGGCGGTACGATCTAAAGTACAGAGAAGCCTTTGACGCTACCATCCAGCTCCATTCGGAGCGGGAAGATGCATCGGGAAAAATCCATGGAGCAGCATTTCACCTCAAAGGCGAGGGAAAGGTGCCCAATTCAAATGAGCCGGTAACAGAAGAAGTCCGCTTCATTGCATTGTCCGGCGGCGAATCCCTGGAAACCATTCTTTACAGTTACTGGGGAATGCATGCCGGAAAGAGTGTCACTTTCTGGCGTCGACAATAACGATCGGGGGGTAAGATGCCAGATTCCATCTGGATAGAAACCGGCAAATCGCTGGCCATGGTAACCGACTCGGTAGCCCGGGCTGTGATCCCATTGTCCGGAAAGAATGACCGAAATGGCGCCGATCACGTCTGCGTGGAGCAGATGCGTAGCTCCCTCAATCAGCTGCCGTACGAAATGTACGTGGTAATTGGAGAAGGGGAAAAGGATGAGGCCCCCATGCTTTACTCCGGAGAAAAACTGGGGCAGGGTGGTCCCGGTCTGGATCTAATCGTAGATCCGCTGGAATGCACCTCCAACTTTGCAAAGGGCCTTCCCGATTCCATGTGCGTCATCCTGGCCGCCGAAAAGGACTCGGTAATGCATGTGCCAGGCACGTACATGGAACAGATTCTACTGCCACTGGCCGCGGATCCGGGCCCCGAGGTTTTTGATCTTCCCCGGGCAGAAATCCTCAAACGAGTGTCCCAGGTTCTTTCCATTCCTGTATCGGAACTATGTGTAATCGTTCAGAATCGACCGCGCCACGAGCACTTGATTCAGGAGATTCGTGCTGCCGGTGCGTCGGTGGCATTAATCGAATCAGGTAGCATTTCCGCTGCATGCGATATCTTTGCCCGGCCCGATGGGCGCTACAACATGCTCTGGGGCTCCTTTGGCGCGCCAGAAGGCCTGGTGCTTGGATTCCTTTCCCGCGCCAACGGATACCGATTCTATGGCCGCATCGATCCTCATAACGAAAAGACCATCCAGGAAGCAAAGGAACTGGACATCTTCGAAAAAGTGCTACGGGGCGATCAGTGGATTTCTGGATCGGGAGTGCTGGTGATGACCGGACTGCACGATTCGACCTGGCTCCGGGGAGTCCGGCGAAAGCATAAAGGCGACAAAATCGACTATACCACATCCACGGTTATCTGGAGTCTTGGACAGAAACTGGAATTGGAATGTTCGAACGGGCGCTTTCACTAATCGGAGACCACAGACGCCTGGGAAAGATCGCAGGCCTCTTCCTTTCCCGGTCCTTCCATTCCTTCAGTTCGTTGGTTTTCTCGCTGGTGGTGGGAAAGCTACTGATCGTTGAGGAGCATGGTATCTATGGGCAGTTTGTGGCCCAGGTTACGGTTATTCAGGCTATCACCGAAGCGGGCCTGCAATACTCGCTGATTCGTTATCTTTCGCGCAGCCTGCATCACCAGAATCAGCAAGAAGTGGCATCGATTCTGCGTGCATCGCTCTCGCTGAAATTTTACGCCTTTTTGATCGCATTCATACTCATTGCCTCCTGGGCCACTGCGGGTTTCTTTCCCATATTGGAGGGACCTCTCCGACTTCCTGGTTCGCCGGATCATCTCACAATTCTTCTCATGGTGCTTTTATCCGGATTCGGAATGAGTATCTTTTCTTTTCTGGATGCGGTGCTGGTGTCCCATCAGAAGTACCGGGAGCTTGCCTACTGGATTCCATCCACCGGAGTGATTCGACTTGCACTGCTTACTTTCTTTTATGCATCGGACCCGGATCATCTGACCATAGAACAGGCTTTGTTTGCCTTCCTGGCCGGCCCGTACATCTCCGTGGCCATATTCTTTATGATCTTTCCGGCCTCTTTCTTTGAGCAGAAGGCGGAAGACCATCATCGTTTTCACTGGATTCGGCAGTTATTCTCCTACAATCGCTGGTTAATCGCGGCCAGCTTTTTTAGCATTCTATCTGACTGGATGGAAGTGCTATTGCTGGGACAGCGACCCGATGCTCCCTTTTATCATGCGGCTCGTATTCCAATGCAGGGATTTCTGATCTTACTTGCGACGATGCAAAGCGTGATCCTACCCAGGTTCAGCGTTCTGGAAAATGCTCGCGACTTTGCGCAGAATTTCAAGTTTATCTACAAATTTCTATTACCGGGCGTAGTGCTACTGCTACCCGGGTTCTGGATTTTTTCGTGGTTTCTTCCGTTTTGGTACGGGAACGAATACCAGCTCTCCATATCGGTGTTCTGGATTCTCTACCCCGGTTTTCTACTGCGCCTACTGTTTGCGCCGCTGGGCACTGCTTTGCTCGCTCTGGATCGGCCCGCCATTGTGGGTATCGAAGCCGGACTGCGGATGATCGCGGGCGTGGTGACGAACTCCTTCTTGATCCCTGCCTACGGGATTCATGGAGCGGCCTGGTCTTCGCTGATTGCACAGACTCCCGGCTGGATCTTCCTTATCGTTTTATTCTACCGATACCTGCGAACAGGCGTATTTCCCGAGCTTTTGCCTCGAAAGCTGGTTGAATAGAGAGAGCCTGCCAGCGAGCCTGGCTTCGAATGGGCAAGAAAGCCGCAAAGTCCTCCGTAAAAAAAGGTCGAAAGAAGCCTTCCCAGGTTTCTGCTTCGCCGACCGCCGATCTCGAAGAGTACAGAAAGGGAATTTTCGATCCGCCGGAAGGGGTAGGACTGGCCAGCCGTGTGCTCTTTTTTTCCATCGGCGGTTGGCTGCAAAAGAAAGCGGCGGGCTCACTGGGACGATCCCTGGCCATCACCGGCCTAATTGGCGCCGGCATCATCTTCTGCATCACTTTCACTTTCGCGGATCCATTTCTTGTTTGGAGCGACTCGGGTTACGATCGGCCTTCTGAATTGTACGGAATCGATCCCGATGGAAAACCTGTGCTGATTGCCAGGTATTTGAACTCGGAGTCCGGCAGGGAGCCGGTTCATTTAACGGATGAAGATTTACGTTTACCTGTGGCTCGGGCCTTCATCGCCACCGAGGATAACGGTTTCGAATCCCACTGGCTTGGGATCTCTCCGTATGGCGTTGCCAGGGCAGCGGTGGTAAACCTTCTGGCCGGCGGAATCCGGGAAGGGGCCTCCACTATTACCCAGCAGGTAGCACGGCTACGGTATTTGAGCCGGGAGCGTTCCTTTATCCGAAAAGCCCGGGAGGCCAGCCTTGCCTTCTTTCTGGAACGAAAGTACTCAAAGGCGCAAATTCTAGAGATCTATTTTAACGAAGTACCGCTGGGGCATGGCACCCGCGGTGTGGAAGCGGCCAGCCATTTCTACTTTGGAAAGGATGCAAAGAAGCTAAACTGGGGCGAGGTGGCCGTGCTTTCCTCGCTCACCACACGGCCCAACGACCTTACTCCGCTCAAGTATCCGTCCGATTCGGCAAAGAAGATTAAGGTAGTATTTCAGCGATTGATAGAAACCGGAATGATTACCCCGGAGGATGCGGCAAAAGCGCATACATATCTTAGAAAGGAATACTACCCATCCCTGTACAATCGATCCCCGGATGAAAACTACTTTGGCGTGCGGACCAATCGATTTCCTTACGCCACGGCTTATGTGTTGCAGGAATTGAGCAGCCGCATGAAGCGCAATATCTATACCGCCGGCTATAAGATCTATTCTACCATAGAAGTGCAGCACCAGCAGGCCGCGGAAGATCAGATGTTTGCCTGGCTTCAGAAACTGAACCGAAGACCCAAACGCGCCGATTTCGACAAATTTGATGTATTCGATCGCGAGGCGGGGGATTTTTACCCGCTGATCAAAGATCTATTTGGAATGCCCGAATACGCGGTAAAGCAAACGGCTGCCGAGCGAGATTTCTCCCGAGAGTTTGCCAGGCATTGGAGAGACGATCTGGATTTGCTCAATCTAATGTCCGGCGACCGAAAGGTGGCTCTGGCATTCGAAGAAGATCGAAACCGTGAAAACGATGCATCCTCCGAAGCCAGAAGGGCAGAAGAGCTTGGAATTCAGGGTGCACTGATCAGTTTGCGACCGCAGACCGGCGCCATTACGGCCGTAATTGGCGGCACAGGATTTGGGCGCGGAAATCAAATATTAAGATTTGAACAGGCCAGGCGTCAGCCTGGAAGTTCCTTCAAGCCCATTGTCTATGCCTCGGGCCTGGATTATACGGGCCGTAATCCAGGGACGGATCGAAAGTTGACTGCATCTACAGTGCTCGATGATTCTCCGCAGCATTGGCTCAGCGCCGATCTGTCTGAATATTCACCCGAAAATTATAGCGGAAGCTACATGGGGCCCATTCGTATGCGGCCCGCTCTGGTCATGAGTCGAAATACCTGGGCCATCCAGGCATTTACTTATATGCAGCCCGACCGGTTGCTACCTGGTATTTCTGCTATCACCGATCTTCCTGAGGATCAGTTCCCCCGGAACGCTACTCTGGCATTGGGCAGCAAAGAAATGACTCCGCTTCAAATGGCCAAAGCCTATGCAGTTTTTGCATCGGGAGGCTATCGAATTGAACCGTACTTGATTCAACGGATTGAAAAGAGCGATGGAGAAGTGATCTATGAATCAAAGCCCGAAGAGCACAAGAAGCAGAGAATACTATTAGAAGGTACTGTGTTTTTGATTAACTCTCTACTGCAAGATGTGATTTCGGAAGGCACCGGCACTGCTGCCCATTTATATGGAAGACCTGCGGCCGGTAAAACAGGCACCACCGACCGTTCTACAAATGCCTGGTTCGTAGGCTATACGCCTAACCTTGTGACCGCAATCTACATTGGCTATGATATAAACAAAAGTCTGGGACATGGCGGCACCGGTGGAGGAATGGCGGCACCGGTTTGGGGACGCTACATGAATCAGGCACTGAAAGGGGAGGCAGTTATGAGTTTTCCATCGGCGCCGGCAGACATTGTTCAAGCTACAGTGTGTCGAACTTCGGGAAAACGTCCACTTCCTCAATGCCCGGATACAATTACAGAGTACTTCATTAAAGGAACCGTACCCACCGAACCGTGCGATGCCCATTCCGGCGGACACAGTACTCCGGTTATTGTTTCTCCAGGCTCCGAACCTGTTTTAAACGAAGATGATTTTTAAAATTCCCGACTTAGGTTGGAGAAGATGGAAGTAATGACCGGCCGGTATTCCACTTTGATGGTGTGCTGGCATCTTCTATTGAAAAAAGATGGTAGGCTTTCGCATATCATGCTTACAGCTTCCGATAAAGAACAGCTTATGTCCCCGAACCGAAGCAATTGGAATCAAAATTTCTTTTTTTTCTTGAAAAGAAAAGCGGCAGTGCTCAGTATCCGATAAAACAGAAAACCGGGTGAACCCGTTTCCACCTGTTATACCTTGATGGAGGAAAATATGGCAATGGGGCAGTTCCCAAAGAGTCCAAATAAAATCGACCCTACAGTTCCCAGCGCGGTGACTTCGCGTACCTCTCTAGTATGGGAGGGTCGAAACAAAATTGCAGAATCAAAGAAAATCATCGATGATGCTGCGAATCGAGTAAAGGGGTTTGTACAAACTAAGCTTCCGCCTGAAGTCCTGAAAGACGTGGACATCATGGCAAGTATCGAGGACAAAGTTTACAACTATGTAAACCAGGCCTACGTTAACATGTTCAATCGTTATACAATTACGGTTGAAGACGAGATGGTTAAGAAAGTTCGCGACTTCATCGACAAAGAAGAGTTGCGATCGCTGGCGCGCTACACTCCGCGTGAGATCGTAGAAGTCCTGGATAAGCTGGCTGGCCCGGATAAGTTCAACACCGGTGAGATTGAAAAATCCATCGTGAACATGTATGGTCACCTGCAAGGACACATTCAGCGCGGCGTAAACGACCTCGAAAACGAAACCAACTCAATTCTTCGTCAGAAGACAGACGTTGGCGCCTTCGTTCGTGGTGAGAATGCCTACTCAATCGTAAAATGCGTTTTCAAAGACAATGCATACAAGCCCAAGACCGTAACAGATATCAAGCTCTCCATCAACATCCTGGACTCAGAGCTGATTAGCCCGATCTTTCACTATCAGACTACTGTAGAGTATCTGCTGAAAGACAACCTGGCAAACCACATCATGGAGCTCATCGATCGTGAGATTGAGTCTCTTAAAGAAGAGATTGTGGATAGCGGTCGCGCCGAACTTACAGACAACGAAGTAATGTTCGAGCGAATCAAGCTGGTGGACAAATTCACAGACGACAATGTGTCTGATCCGAATTCCCGCCGCTATACCGTTCTGGGCAAGAAATTCATCGATAAGATCGAAGGTCTGCGTGCAGAAATCGATCAAGAAGACTATGATCCGCTGAACATGCGTGAAGCGATCAAAGAGATTATCGACTCCGAAAACATCCGTAACCGCGGATTCAACACGGCTGTTAACACCCTGACCTCTATTTTGGATACTTCCAAACTGGGATATCAGGTCTGTGATAACAAAAAGAACGCTCGGGATTGCTACATCCGTGAATATGAGGATGAAGACGAAACCCAGCTTCCCGATGAAAGATACGCCATTCGTCTGGTGTACTTTGATCAAAGCCAGATCCGCGAACTAAAGCGAATCTATGACACCAGAATGGGCGCTTTCATTCGTGAAGTTGACGCTGCATGGGATGTAGTGCATCAAATTTACGAAAGACACAAGTCCAAGTGGTTCGGGCTGAAGAAATCCGTAGTGGATTTTGAAGACCTGGCCAATAACGTAATGCCCAAAAAATGGGTCAAAGACCGCAAGGAAACCAACACTGATCCTGATGAACTAAAATGGGATCATTTGAACTTCCGCGATACCACCAATACGTTCGTTGAGAAAAACAACCGAACCTACACAGTGGAAATTCGCAACACTGCGGGCAAGATTCGTTACCTGAAAGACAAGCTACAGGAAATGTACGGCTATCAAAACCCCATCGAGCGTGTGGTTGTTGATGAGCGACTGACAATTCTTGAGCATCAGTTTAACAAATTCACTTATGAGATTAATCCTCACCATTTGCAGCCCGGTCTGCTTCTGGATGTGGATATGGCCACCAGCAAGCGTAAGCAGTACATGATGAAGGGTATGGCAAACGTACTCAACGAATTCCTGCATGGAATTTCGCGAGGATTCGCTGATGCTGCGTTCGCAACCTTCAAGCGTCGTCGTTCAACGGTTCGTGATGATGCAGAAATGTCATTTGCAAGCCTGCCAAGTGGGGGCGATAGCCACCATGGTAATGACGATGAGAATCCAGGTGCACAGTATGCAGCGCCGGCCGCAGGTGGAGCCGCGCCCAGTGCAGCGCCGTCAGCATCTTCCTCTGAAAGCTCCAGTGGAGTAAAAGGGGCAGCTGATGTTACACCCAAATCCTATGAGGACAAACTCAAGGAAATGGGCCTGAAGGAACTCTGATTCCCATTGCCTCCGGGAGAAAGCCCGCATCGTCGATGCGGGCTTTTTTTTATACCGTTCTTTCGCGGGTTCTGTTTTTGGTTGAAGAATCTGTGTTTCATGGAAAATAAAGGCGTACAGCCCTGCATGGGCTTCGACAAAGGAGAACCGAATGAATCCCAAACTCTTTAGCTCACTGAGCAACAGAGCTAGCTTCAACAAAGTGCTGCGCCATCTGGTCAGCGTATCCGGCTTGATTGAGTCGCTGGATAAAGGTCAGAATCTGGCAGATATGCTGAATGGAATGCTCGAAGGGGGGCAGATTCAGCGCGACCAGGTTGGTCCCATCGTTAATGTAATCTTAAATAGTCGTCTTCAGTTGCCTTACAAAAGCAAAAATCTTGAAGAGAACATTTCCTCCTTCTTACCGCTTGTGAATTCGTTCACTCGATGGAATGGAGTTTCTCTCACAGTTCTTTATTATCATCCCACCCTCGGCCTTCTGGTGGTTAATCCTGCCAAAGAAGAGCACTGGGCGTCCGTTCAGGAAATGAAAAGAGATGAACTGGTCGTGGCCTATGCCCGTTCCAGGGACGGAAAACGCGAAACTGCCGAAAAAGGCCTCGAT
>JAGRNC010000129.1 GCA_020440935.1 Leptospiraceae bacterium
GTGATGGGCCAGGCGGCCAGATAGAAGTATGCGACTCGGTACCTGCGAAAGGCGAGAATCAGTGCGCAAATTCCAAAGACGATGGGCGCCAGCAATGCGAATATCGAATTCAATTTTACATTGAGCTGCGGATAGTAAGGTCCCAGAAAAAGGGGACCTGCCACGGTGGCGAAAAAGAAAAATCCTGTTAGGAACTGAAATATCCGATACCAGATGGGTGCATTAAGCTTCAAATCCAAATAGCGAATGGAAAAGGCGCCTGCAAAAGCGAAAGTCAACGGAGAGAGAATTAAGACATCGTGATTTTGCCACCAAACCCATCTGGGATATAGCAACTGGAATCCGAGCCCATTTAGTCCTATGGCCGTAAAAAAGAGCGAAAGCACGAAGAATACGTAGATTGCATAGGATGTGTCGCGGACGGCGAAATATACGAACAGGTTATAGAATACCATCACGAGCACTACGCCCGAAAAAATCCCGAGGCCAACCATCCGGAGCTGTTGCTCCCGATGGAAGGCCTCGGCTCTGTAAAGTGTGATTGGAAGTGTAATTGTGGATAGTTCACCACGAACTTGCATATAGATAACGGTTGTCCGTTCGGGATCCAGATGGACTTTGTAGGCAAAAGTGCGACCATCGATTTCCCGCTGTGTATAAGGCTGATTGTCTCCTAACGTGGCTTTTGTGTAACCGCTCCCATCGGATTCGGGGCGAAAGACGTTCAGAGTATCCAATCGGCTATAATCGACGTCGATGATGCGATCCTGGCCCTGCGCTTCCGAGTTTTTCAGTTCAACGCGAAACCAGAATGGATTTTTCTGATACCCGAACGATGGAATTGGTTTACCTGTTTTCTGCCAACGTTCGTCCGACAAGGAGCGAATTGTTTCAAAGTTCAGGCTGCCGGAGCTGTCTTCAATGTATTCGATGCCACTGTTTAGCGGGATCTTGTCCGATTTCGAATCTACGGACAGTGCTTCGGCCATGGATGGTCGCCACGGGACGACCAGAAGAAGGACCAGGATGCTCAGAGCTCCGGGCCCCGCTCGAAAAGAAGCAAATCTATCGCTCCTTTGTGTAAACTGGCGAAACGCCAGGATTCGTTTTAGTAACATTCACTTTCCAACCATCATTTGTATTTTTATCGCTACCCTGAATCTTTCAACCGACGAGACTAATGTCCGCTCGGTCCGAATAGCACGCATCGGTGCAAAAAAGCGGACGGCCATAACGTCAGGGCATTGCGTCAGGCCGCCCGGAGGAGTTCGTTCGAGTGCTGCGTTTCTATTGGTTATTCATTGCATTCGTCGCGATTTTCAGGTAAAAGCCTTCCGGATCGTAGGAGCGATATCCCATACCCTGGCCGTTGCAGCTTTGCAGGTGATCCACTCCACTGCTGTACCATGGATAGTCAGGCTCGCCCATGTAGGTTCCCCACTTGACCGATTCCAGGGGTATGACTCCGTCGTTGGCGCAACCCAGTCCGTTTGCTTCGCCGCCCTTGCAAATAGACTCCAGGCTACTCGCCAGAAAAGGATGCTGCAACAGATCAAAGTACTTCATCCGTGTTCCGTACGAGAAATACCTGGTGTCCGGGCTATCGGGTGTATACTGATTGAACGTTGCCATCCCTGCTGTAGTGAGCAATTCGAGAGCGGCCAGAATATCTTGCTGATTATCCGGACCCCAGATGAGAGGAATGACCTTGTTGATGAAGTTAGCCACGTAAGGTTCGGCCCAATCGGGTACATCTTCTTTGATCATATCCGCCTGCGGGCTTCCGTAATGCGGACTGGCCACGGTACTGAGCACGGCCACCTTTTCGGACATACCCAGATTGCTGATTAGATAGCGGGCATCGATGCCTCCCTGGCTATGCCCGATCATGTTTACTTTCGTATAACCACGAGCCGCCATCCAGAGCAGCATCTTCTCTTTCAGTTGTGCGCCCCTTACAGCGGAAGATTGCATCGCCGTTACGGTGGGAACGTAGACGTCAGCGCCCTGGTCTTTTAGGTATTCATCCAGTCCGCCCCAGTACTGAAGCACTCCGATAATTCCAGCATCGCCATCGTTGCCCCAGCCAAACAGTCCATGGGCCAGAACAATTGGGTAGGATCCGTCCAGTGGTTTAGGTCCATCTGCGCTCGCGAATACGTTGGCAGATGACAGCAGAGCGCAAATCAGCACTCCACCCATTACTATTTTTCGCATGAATTTTCCCCTTTGTGTTTTTTGCCGGCTAGTGCCGACGTCGTATCTATTGCAACTGGCGTACCGCCTCGCAGGACTACCAGGTTGCCTTCGATCGCCGGTTGGTAGGCTTCCGGTGCTTCGATCGAATCAGCTGCTTCGATCGAAGCAATGGGATCAAAGCAATAGCATCGTAGATTCCGCTTGAGGGCGGCCCATACACGCTCCAGCGCATACCTCGTTCAGGCACATGAATTGCACCTTGTACCGCTAATTAGAGTTCGTATGTGACTTCCGATACCCTGAGGGGTCGGAATCGCATGATTTATGGAGATAAAATGGAAACAGAAAAGATAAAGAACGGTGCCTGGGGAGTATTGTTCCTTTTGTTCCTGGCGAATTTGTTCAACTTCTTTGACCGGACGATTCCGGCCATCATCGTCGAACCGATTCGAAAGGAATGGGGCCTCGGAGACACCGAACTTGGAGTGATTAGCGCCATCTTTACGGTCGTTTACGCAGCCGCGGGTATTCCTCTGGGCCGCCTGGCTGATCGAATCTCTCGAAAGCAGATTATTGGTTGGGGCCTCGGAGTATGGAGCTTATTCACGGCCATCAACGGCATTGCCTGGAATTACATCTCCTTCTTGCTGATTCGAGCAGGCGTAGGAATTGGCGAGGCAAGCTACGCGCCGGCCGCGAATTCAATGATAGGCGATCTGTTCAAATCAGAAAAGCGGGCCCGCGCAATTGGCATATTTATGCTGGGGCTGCCCCTGGGATTAATGCTGGCCTTTTTCAGTGTCGGCTTTATCATTAAGGCCTTTGGGACCTGGCGAGCCGCGTTCTATGTTGCAGCTGTGCCAGGTCTGGTACTGGCCATCCTGTTCTTTTTTATCAAGGAACCCGAAAGGGGCGTTATGGATAATATGGCGCATTCGGGCCACGTAGCCAGGCCATTCAGAAAGATACTTCAGGTTAAGACCATGTGGTGGATCATTCTGTCCGGTCTTACATTCAATTTCGCTGCCTACGCAACCAATGCATTTATGGTCCCAATGCTGCAGCGATTTTTTCATATGCCGTTGATTCAGGCAGCACTGTCCACTGGCGTCATCGTTGGAATCACCGGCCTGATCGCTCTGACCGGTGGAGGCTGGATTGCCGATCGGCTTCATGCAAGATACAAGAACGGCAGACTTGCTTTTGGAACGATATCGCTCTTTCTTGGATCCATTCTTGTATTCTTTGCTCTTCGCCTGGAAGCGACAAACATCGGACTTTTTATAGCGCTCTATAGCCTTGGCTGGTTACTCTGCTACAACTATTACACTACGGTGTACCCGGCGGTTCAGGATGTAATTGCTCCCAAGTTGCGGGCATCGGCCATGGCGCTCTATTTCGCAGCCATGTACTTGTTGGGCGCCGCCGTTGGTCCGGTCATAGTTGGTTGGATTTCTGATACCATCGCGCTGAATCACTTTGAGGGGCCGACGAGCACTGGTTCGATGGAGTTTTCCAAAGGAATTGGATTACACCATGCAATGTACTCGGTTCCGCTTACCATTCTTGCTACGGCGCTCTTTATGTTTCTTGCAATGAAGCATTTTGTGGGCGATTCGCGTGCAATGCGCGAAGGCAAATAGCTTTCGATCAGGAAGATTCGTTTTCCCGAACCACGGCATTCCAGCGATGGTTCGGGAGTCTGCGACAAATCTGGCCGGGAGCAGGCCGGTTGCATTTTCTTGAAGATGAACCGTTGGACACTTTGTTCGTAGATTGTTTGCCAGTAATTGAGCGCAACCCTTCAGTCGTCCATCTTTAAGGTTCGCATCTGCGATTGCAGCTTTCCGCGGGAAATCCCCAGAATTCGAGCGGCCTCAGATTTATTTCCGGAACATTGTTGCAGCGCGCTTCGAATTAGACTACGACTGTATTCGGAAACTGCCAGATCGTATTCCGGTATGGAGTCTTCGTGGGAGATCGGTGTGTGGTGCAGCCGGGCAACCTCGCTTCCATTGCGCAAGGCTTCGGCAGGGATGTCTTCCATAGTGATGTGGCTCTGCTGGGCCTGGGCCATAATTCGAATCATAAAATTTTCCAGTTCACGGACGTTACCCGCCCAGGTGGCCCCCACTAGAAGATCCATGACCTCTTCATCGATGGATGTGACGGTGGTCCGGCCATCTGATTGAAAGGCCGCCACCAAATCTTGCACAATGGATCGAATATCTGTTCTTCGCTCCCGGAGGGCAGGGATTCTTATTTCGAGTACGTTCACGCGATAATACAGGTCTTCGCGAAAATCGCCTTCCGTTACCATTTCGCGGAGGTTACGATGAGTGGCAAAGACCAGTCTGCAATTCACTGCTTTTTCGCTTCTACTACCGATGGGCTTGTATTTACGCTCCT
This sequence comes from Leptospiraceae bacterium, assembly GCA_020440935.1. Taxonomy (GTDB): domain Bacteria; phylum Spirochaetota; class Leptospiria; order Leptospirales; family Leptonemataceae; genus UBA3465. The sequence continues at coordinate 4,609 of JAGRNC010000129.1, forward strand.
GGATGAATCGCAAAATCTTGGGTTGAATCTCCAGAGGCATCTCGCCGATTTCATCAAAAAATAGAGTTCCATTCGCTGCCTCGGCGATGGCTCCGGGAAAATCGGACTTCGCATCGGTGAAGGCGCCCCGGCTATGGCCAAAAATCTGGCTTTCCCACAGAGAAGCCGGAATGGCGGCGCAGTTTACCGGTACAAAAGGTTCGGTTTCGCGCCCGAGTTGATGAATCAAAGATGCAATTAGCTCCTTTCCCGTGCCCGTTTCTCCCGTAATTAACACCGGCTCCTGACGCACCGCAATCTGCCGCACTCGATCAATGACTGCTTCCATGGCCCGACTGGAATAGACCAGTCGTCTTTCTCCAGGCAAATGAAGCTCTTTCGTTTCGCGTCCTTCGTCCAGGTCCTGCTCGTTTATGCGTTTTTCGAGGTCGGTGGCGTACTTCTGGAGTTCTTGCTTGGTTTCGTGGAGCGCTTTGTATTCGGCCAGTGTGGCTTCCAGTTCCTTTGTTCGTTCCTTAATTTTTTCCTCGAGCGAATCCGAATAGCGCGCTAAACGACGGCGGCTGGCCTGGATAGAGCGCGCCATTCGATTGAAGTAATGGGCTATGTAACCGACCTCGTCTAAAATGTGCACCGGAACTCTAGTGGCATATTTATGCCGCCGCATGGATTTGAGCGCCTCTATTATTGAAAGAATAGGAGTAATCAGCGCTCCGCGGAAAAAATAGCGAAACCCAACCAGCACAAACAGATAGGCACCCAGCGTGATTGCGACGAGAAAGAATCCGCTGTGCGCAATGAACCGTCGGTACTCTAAATAATCGAATCCGCGTTCGACGTACTGGTCGCCAACTCTGGAAATGTAAGTTACATAGTGATGCGTCGATCCATCCGCATCGGTCCTGGAGGTGTAGCTTCGATGGCTGATGTTGCGCTGGGACTCCCGAGGCCTCTCGACGGTTCTTTCGTAGGCCGGAGTCAGTACGCCGCCCCGGGCTGCCAGATCATATAGATCTTCCCGTTGCTGTAGCCAGAGATAGGATACGCCCTGTAGCAAGATTAGGATTGTGACCAGCGTTACGATTACGATTCGCATTTGAATCGTGCTGCGATCTCGGGAAAGGTTGATGTAGGTTACAATCGAAATGAAAAAGCCAACGAGATATAGAAAGGAGTAGGTAGTTAGATAGGTGCTTCGCTCGATCAATCCATTTAGGTTTAACACATGAAGAGTCCCGGGAATTACCGAAACCGTGGCAAAACCAATGGTTAGCACGGCCAGAAGCAATCGGTACCGGCCCTGTTCAAGCACAGTGCGCCAGGTGCCCACACCAACCAGTACCAGAATAAGAGAAAGAGTCAGATACGAAAACCATCGCTGTGCCAGGGGTGTCCTGGAATCCCAGAAATGTGCATTAAAAACAAAAACCTTTCCTGCTTCGAGCATGGCCATTCCGACCACTGCGACTCCGACTATACAGATCCCGTAACCGGCCCAGAGAAACCTCCGTACGGCCCGTTGATGCAGCGGCATGGGAAAATGAAAGTAGAATGCTACACCGTGTAGAAGCGAAAGCGGGGCAGCAAGGATGGAAAGCCAACGCGGCATGATCATGGGGGGCGAATAAAAGCCGGCTGAGATGGCATAGCTGACGCTGATCAGTGTGCTCCAGAGGATGGCCATTCCAAAATGAAAGGCGGCGCTCGATCTATCCGGAATGCGAAGTAAATAGAAGGCAATGTGCCCCATAAAGAGAGCAACAATGAGGCTACTAACGAAAAAGTAATTTGGTAAGAGCTCAAACATATTTGCCTGGATCTACAGGCAATTCTGATGCCTGAGATTCTGGGTTCGAAATATCAATGGCGGTATTGTCGCGCCCGAATCGAGTCAACGGTAAACGGGGACAGTAAGTTTTTCCACCCTTTTTGTTCTGAATGATGCCCGGGCAATGGTATTGGACTGTATATTCCCGGTAAGGAGGTGGAGGATCCCTATTTCGGTTGCTTAGCTTTTTGGTTCGGCAATTAACGATCCAATTAGCCGGCCAGACCGGAAAGCAATGCAGTGGCCCAACGCTCGGGCGCTTCGATCATAGGATAGTGACCAACTCCTTCCAGAAGAGTCAGCTGGCTTCCAGCCATTTCTTCATGATGGATTCGCGCAATGGTACCGCCGGTAATGGGATCTTCATTGCCCCAGAGAATGTGCGTATGGAGGTTCGTCACCTTGAGCCCGCCGACCCAGCGATGCCAGAAGAGCTGCCGCTCGCGCAAATACTGCGTAATTCGTGGAAGGGCGTC
>JAGRNC010000130.1 GCA_020440935.1 Leptospiraceae bacterium
ACAACTATACGGATCGGTACTGCATCCGTACTATCAATGGCCATCGCAAAAGCCTGTGGATGTAATGTATTCCCTGGCCAGCAATTTGTTCTCTCCCGCCCGCGGATTCTTCTACTGGCACCCTGCCTTCGTGTTATCGCTGGCCGCAATGATTGCAAGTCTTCGCAAAGGGGCGGATTACAAATTCTTACCATTCGCGTTGTGCATTGCCATCGCCCATGTCTGGATCGTTTGTAACTACGAAGCCTGGTGGGGTGGGCATAGTATTGGACCACGACTAACTTCCGACCTCGTACCCTTTTTCGTTTTCGCTTTGATTCCTTTTTTGCATCGGATGAATTTGCATCGCAGACCGATGGCCAGTATGGCCCTGATTGCATTGATGTTTATTTCCTTTCCGCTCCATTTTCGAGCCGCTATCGATCCATCCGTGGGCCGCTGGAATCTGGGCCCACCGAACATAAATGACGGACCCGGGCCGATCTGGAAGTTCCGTGATCAGCAGGGATTGGCCGGAGATCGGAATGTTCGCGCCCTTCTAATGCTTGGCCCCGGCGACCAGGATGAGACCGATTAATCCTTCCAGCGGTATTGTTCGTACGGTGGATCGATCTCTTTTATTTCAATGTGACCCTCTGTGTTGAATTTGTCGATGAATGAGTGCATCACGGCCAGGGCCGTGGCATAATGTCCCCGGGCCTCGATCTTTTCGCCCATGGCCTGTATGGTCAATTCGCGGAGATCTATGTAGCCTTCCTTGAGCCGGTTCCTTACCCCGCGTTCCAGAATACCAATCGTACGGATCAGTAGTTTGATGGCCCGCTGGGGATTTTCCGGCTCATCGAAATGGGCAGGTAGCAATCTTCGTATAGGTAGCTTCAATAGACGGTCCAGCGATTCCTGGTAGTTACTCAGGTTCCCGTCCAGCTCGGCGTAAACGGCCGAAACATTCTGAAGCACAAGGTCGCCGGTAAAATAGATCCCTTCGCCTACCAGATAGGGAGTTAAGTGCCACTGGTTGTGGCCGGGAGTATAAATGAATCCCAGTTCCCTGTCTCCGATTTGTATTACGTCCCCCTCTTGCAAGTCCACGTCCATCTTTAGCACAGGATCGACTTTATGGTCCATTTCCACTGCATCCAGAAATCGGATGAAGCTATCTTCCGATTTCCGAGCCAATGCTTTTCGCTGCTGCTGATCTCCCTGGGATTTGTAGATCAATCGATTATTGGCTCGCTGAAAGCGACGCATATGATCTCTGTAATCCCCCACATGCGAGGCCATTCCCACCATGCCATAAAGCTTCGCATTGGAGTAGCTTCGCATAACCAGAGCCGCGCTAATGTGGTCAATGTGGTCGTGGGTATAGAAGATCTTCTGAATCTTATGTAAGCTGTAGCCGATCTTGCGCAGAGCTCTTTGCAGAAGCCCAAGATTCTGCACGTAACCTGTATCGATGAGGATTGGCTCGCCGGAATCGATCAGGTAGATGTTATTATCCTCATAAAAAGGCTGAGGGATCTTTACTCTCCAGATCCCTTCGCCCAAATCCTCAAAGGCCGGTACGGATTCATAGGAGTGAACTTGCATTCCATCCAGCCTCAAATTGACGGAAGCAACGAAAAGAAGATTTCAGCAGTTTATCATCCAATTGATGCCATAACGATCCGAAAATGAGCCAAAATAATCCCCCCAGAACATCTCCTGCATGGGCATTGTAACCGTTCCGCCCTCGGAGAGGCCTGCGAAAATCTCGTCTGCTTCCTTTCGGCTGGTGGGCGCGAGAGAAATATGCAGGTTGTTGCCGGCGCTACACTTATGCCCCATGGACTCCAGTAGGTCTGTGCCCATGAGCAGCATCCCATTGCCCACTTGCAAAGAGATGTGCATGATCTTTTCTTGATCGCCTTCGCTCAACGGAGGCAAGCCGGGAACTTCGCTGTACCGCATGGTTCCGCCGAGTTCGCCGCCCAGAGTCTTCTGGTAAAAGGAAAATGCCTCCTCCGTATTTCCCGGAAAATTTAAATAGAAATGAGCCTTCATTGCTCTTCCTCCATATCTGAATTCATGATATTGTCGTATCCGGTGGCTCCGAATCGACAGGCTCTTGTAAAATTGTGGGACAGGTGCAGGAAGAATTCAAAGGCCGGCCCTGGGAATCTTTCGTGCAGAGTACGCCAGTTTCTTGGACCGCGAAGGCAGGCAAGTGTTCCGAAGTACGGTTCTAATTTTTACTCAAAAAGTCGAAATTAAATCCTTACGCCGCGCGAAAAATTGCTTTCGGGTTTTGTGGCTCTACCGGGATTTCGCTCTTGAGATTTCACTTGATAACCCCACGGGGGTAGGAGTAAAGAATGAAACGAATCGTAGCAATTAGCGCAATGCTCACTCTGGGCATGGTGCTGGGATTCACAGCTCTCCAGGCCGAGCCGGATGGAGACCAAATTCTGGAAGAGTGCCTGACAGAGGCGCATGGTCGCGGGTATGACATCGAAAGCGATGCATTCGCAGAGCGTGTGGCCAATGCCATCATCAATGAAGACGAGGGAACCATGATGGAAGTGTGCCCCTCAACTTTCCAGAAATACGACAACTAAGAACGCGAACCGGACTGGCAGCAGTCCGGTTTCCACCATCTCCTGCGTCCCCTGTCAGAGCCAGGAATAAGCGCGCATAAAAAAAAGGGCCCGAAGGCCCCTTAGCTTACCCCATGGAACCGCGAACAGTAAGGAGGAGTTTTCGAGGAGGAAAGAGTTGGATGATTTTGCAATCCGTTCCATAGAGCTTCGGAGATTTCTGTGTTCATGCTGCTTGATTACGTTTCGTCGGAGTTTTCATTGGTTTTCGCATAATTTGTGCTCCTAAAGGTCGGTTAATTCGAGCAGCGAATTCGCAGCCGCCCGATAGATTCGGTCAAAGTCCTCGTCGTCAATGCCCAGAATTCGGGCCCCCTGACGCGGAGAAAGACCGGAAAAAATTGCAAGAAAGAAAACTTCTACCTCACGCGCCGTTAGATACTCGGCGAGCTGACCTAGCAAGGCCTGATCTACCAGATTTCTAGCATCGTACTCATCGTCGGTTGGGGCGATATCGCTGGCAGGCCCATTGTAAGCGCGGCGAAGTAGATTTGTGGCCTCGCTCTGGAGCGAAGCTTTCGCATCCTGTAGCGAACCGCCAGATATGATTTCCATAAATACAGATAAGAAGGCTCGGGCAACAATGGTTTCTGTGAACTGGACATCTTCGATTCGAATGGCAACGAAACGATACAAAGGGGCTACGTTGTCCGCATAGATTTGCGCCAGCATAGATGGACCGCCATGGAGCGTAGAAAGCATTTCAGTTTTTTGCGAAGCCATTAGCATTGTTCAGCCTATAAGTCGCGATCCGGCGAAAAGTGTGACATCGTTTTGGTTTTTTTATCGTTTTTTATTTTTCTGTGGCCTGGCAGGCGGCCGGATTCGGAGACCAATACTACTTTCCTTATTTAGTATTTTTCTATCGCTGCTACATTGGGTCTCGCGCAGAATTTAGAAAAAAATCGAATTTTGCTGTCACAATCAGCGTCTTTTTGCGACTCATAGCACAGTGGAGCAGTACGAAGACCAACCTTCGGATCTTGAACTGGCGCAAATGTCCCGGGAGAATCCGGCCGCCTTCGGTCTTCTGTACCGGCGGTATATTGACACTGTGTACCGCTATGTTCTGGTCCGCGTGCCATCGCCGGAAGATGCTGAAGATCTGACTGCGCATATCTTTGAAAATGCGCTCAGTTCATTGCATCGGTTTCGGGGCGATTCGAGGTTCTCAACCTGGATCATTCAGATCGCAAGGCATCGAATCGCCGATTTCTACCGAGCCCGGCGGCACGATACGCTGGATCCGGCTGCGCTGGACGAGCGGGAAGCGCCGGGCATTGCTCCCGACGATCTCGGTCTGGATACGGTGAAGGAGTTGCTCACCAGGCTTCCCAGAGCCAAGGCGGAGGTTGTGGAATTGCGGGTATTTGCCGATTTAAGTCACTCGGAGATCGGAGAAATGCTGGGAAAATCGGAAATGGCCATCAGGGCCGTTTTCTCGAGGGCAATGAAGGATTTGCGTAAAATAATCGAACAGGAAGAGATCTATCACCATGAATGGCTATCCTGAACATACCAATCCAGAAGAGGCGGACTCCTCTGGCTGGCAGCTGGAATCCAAGCTCAACCGTTGCAGTCGTAAAATCTGCGCTCCGCAGAGTCTGTATTCCAGAATCGATTATACCATTGGTCATTCCCTGGCATGCCGGCGCAAGAGCCAGGGCCGAATTCGCTTACTTGCTTACTGTGTGCTCGGACTTGCCAGCGTTCTAGCCGGCATTGTGATTACGGATGAACCCACCGGAAAGGATCAGCAAGCCGAGAATAATCGAAAGGATCCTATAGACGAAGGTCGCAAAGAGATCACCCTACCGGTGGGCGTTCCCACCGGTCGATTCTACTGAAAAACCGCTAGATTCCGGGTTTTTGGCCCCTTTCCGCTAATTCTGATTGACCCGGTACGGCCTTCCCGGACCCTGCACTTTGCGAGGTAGCCATCATGTATGCAATTATTGAACTGGCCGGAAAACAGCATCGGGTAAACAAAGATCAAGTATTTGTATCTGAACGAACTGGAGTAGAGCCAGGAAAAGACCTTTCCTGTGATTCCGTTCTTGCTGTAGGCGAGGGTTCCGATCTGAAAGTCGGACAGCCCTTCGTAAAAGGCGCCTCGGTAAAACTGAAGGTTCTGGAAGACATTCGTGGTCCCAAGATTAACGGCTTCAAATACAAGCCCAAGACCACTTTCCGGAAATCCTGGGGGCATCGTCAGGATCTACAGAAGCTTCAGGTGGTAGAGATCAAGAATTGATAGAAGTCCGATTCGGGACAGACAGGAACAAAAGAGTTCACAGAGTTAGTATAGAAGGCCATGCAGGCCTTAGCAGCAAAGGGACTGACGTTCTCTGCGCTGCGGTGAGCGCTCTAAGCTACGCACTGACCGATGGAATCATCGATGTGCTGGGCAAAGAAGCCCGCAAAGGGCAAAAAGAAGGCGAATTTTTTTTGCAGCTCGAGTCCGACGGGGACGATAGAACGGAGATTGTATTTGCCACCGTTCTGCAAACCCTCAAGAAACTGGCAGACCAGTATCCGGACCGAATGAAGATCAGGAGAGAAGAAGATGGCGCATAAGAAAGGTGGTGGCTCCACAAAGAACGGTAGGGACAGTAACTCCCAGAGGCTTGGTACAAAGATCTTCGGTGGCCAGGCTGTACGCGCAGGCAATATTCTTGTTCGGCAGCGAGGCACTCGCATCCATCCCGGCGAAGGCGTTGGGCTGGGCCGTGATCACACGCTGTTTGCACTTGTAGACGGAAAAGTTGAATACTCGCACGTTAACCGAAGCAAGAAAAAAGTCTCCGTAGTTCCTGCATCCTGACGGAACAATGGGCAGGCCCCGTGACCCTTGAAATTCATCGATTCGATAGAAATCCTCATTCGAGGAGGGCACGGTGGGGCCGGCTCGGTAAGCTTTCACCGGGCCAAGTACGTTCCTAAAGGCGGACCGGACGGTGGCGACGGAGGTCGCGGCGGTTCGGTGCAGTTCCTTGCCACAAACCGGGTATCCACACTCGGAAAATTCAGAAATCGAAAAGTGTACGCGGCGCCATCCGGCGAGGCGGGTCAGGCACGCAATCGAAGCGGCGCCGATGCAAAGGATCTTATTCTACAGGTGCCTGTAGGCACTATTATTACCGATTTGGACAGCGGTGAGACCGTTGCCGATTTGAATCTTCCGGATGCGACGGTAATTGCTGCCGAAGGCGGCCTGGGTGGGCAGGGAAATGCACGGTTTGCCAACTCCATCAATCAGGCTCCAGAGTACGCTCAGCCAGGAATGCCAGGCCAGGAGCGTCGGATCCAACTCAACTTGAAATTGATTGCCGATGCCGGTCTTGTAGGCCTTCCCAATGCGGGCAAATCTACATTGCTGTCGAAGGTAACGGCAAACGAGGCCAAGATCGGGGATTACGCCTTTACCACTCTAAATCCAAACCTCGGTGTCCTGGAAAAAGGCGAACGGCGCATTTTACTGGCGGACATTCCAGGAATCATCGAAGGAGCCTCAAAGGGCGCGGGCCTGGGGCTTTCCTTTTTGCGCCACATTGAGCGAGTCAAAGTCATAATCTATATTCTTGATCTAACATCCGTAGATCCAGCGGCCGATCTTCGCATGCTTCGTATGGAACTGGCGCATTACAATCCGGACTTACCCGAGCGTCCAGGATTCATCATCCTGAACAAGATGGATGAAATCGATTACGACGAAGATTTCGCCACGGAACTGGCCGAAGCTTTAAAAAAGGAAATGAAAGGTCTGGCCAGCGACATAGTCTTTCTTTCAGCGAAGGAAGGGGCCGGGCTGGAAGAGTTCATAGAAAAGATCTTTTCTTGCTTTCCGACCACTACACAGGCGGAAAAGATGCTAGCTATCCATGCGCCAACCATACCTGAAAGCACTGAATGATTGCCGGCGCATTGTAATCAAAGTCGGCACCGGTTTACTGGCTGACGCCGAAGGCTTCCGCACCGACATGATTGAAAAGCTGGCGCGGGAGATTCAATTTCTTCGTTCGGCCGGCAGGCAGGTAATCCTGGTATCCTCCGGCGCTGTGGGCGCCGGCCGCGAAGTGCTTCGCAGGCGAAGCGGTTTTGTACCTATGGCTGACCCCGGTCTTTCGCGCAAGCAGGCCCTGGCGGCCATCGGTCAGGTTCATCTGATCTCCCGTTATTCGGAAGTGCTGGCCGCTTCCGGTATTCACATCGCACAGCTGTTGTTTTCCGCGCGCGAC
>JAGRNC010000131.1 GCA_020440935.1 Leptospiraceae bacterium
ACATATCAAAACGACGAAAGCTACAGGCAAGCGGGCCATTAAAGAGAGAGATCTTCTTCGAAGGCTTCAATCCGATGCCCTTAAATGCCTCCAGGTTGCCGCTCAAGACCCAGACCTGCCAGCCCTTAAAGGACCGTTTCATTATATCGCCCAGTTCCTTGTAAAATGCCGCTGCATCTTCCAGACTCAACCGCTCGCCGTAGGGAGGATTGATGATCGCGGTGCCCGCCTCCGGCAAATCTGAGATTTGTTCGGCAGTCAGCGTTTCGAAAGCCACATCGCTGGATGTGAGTGTAAGATTTCTTCGGTTATTCTTGGCAGCCTTAATCGCTTCGGCCGATGAATCGGTACCCCGGATCCAGTCGTAAGCCGCTGGTTCCGATTCGCTTTGCAAGTTACGGTCCTCCTTGACCGATGGCCTGTGCGTCGCCTCCGATTCATGGTCCTCCCTGGAGGATACCTGGTCCCATTTTGCTCTTTCCTCGGAGAGTATTCCATTAAATCGCTTCGAATCAAAATTCTTCCAGTTTTCGAATGCGTAGCGAGGCCGAAAGGCGCCGCAGGCAAGATCATGCTTGATCATGTATGCTTCCAGCGGAATGGTCCCGGATCCGCACATGAAGTCATAGAATGGAAGGTTAAAATCGGGTTCGGCCAGCAATACCAGCCCCGCAGCCAGAGCCTCCGAAAGCGGGGCTTCTGCTGCCTGCAGGCGATAACCGCGACGGCTGAGGGAGCTTCCGGCGCCATCCATAGAAATGGTGCACTCTTGCTCGTTTATATGTAAATGAATGCGAACGTCCGGATCCTTGAGCGAAACCGATGGCCGCTTTCCGGTGCGATCACGAAAGGCATCGCAAATGGCATCTTTTAGTTTAAGAGCGGCAAACTGCGAATTGGAAAATATCCGCGAATGCACCGAATGATCGATGGAGAATGTATTATCCAGAGAAAACCAGTCCATCCAATTCACTGATCGACCCAGTCGATACAGGTCATCCTGATCCGTGACACGCGAAGATGCTACGGGAACCAGCACGCGCGTGGCCGTGCGCAATCGAAGACAGGCAGAATACAAAAGCCCAAAATCACCTTCGAAGCTAATGAGGCCTTTTTGTTTTCTGGCAGCGGTTGCGCCCAGAATATGTAGCTCCTGGAGTAATACATCTTCCAGTCCGGCCGCCGTTGTTGCTTTCAGTTGCATGGATTATATCAGTTGCTTCGCATTCCTGGATCGCAGCGCTGGAATCCATGGGCCGTATCCGCGAGAATGCAAAAAGGCGACCCCTGAAGGTCGCCTATGCGAATTGCCCGGTGGCATCGCGTTTTACAATACAGGGCCCTTCCGGGCCCTGCCCCTTGCAGTCAGGTGCGAAACCGCCGAATCAAGGCATTACGGAAATGATCTCGTCGCGGTTTACAAGGTTTACAATGTGCTTGTATTGCGCTGAGGTCTTTCCATATTTCAGTTCAGCTGCTCGCAGCAGGTGAACGTTCTTCTTGTAACGGAATCGGAACTTCTGGTCTTCGGTTCCCATTCCATACTTGTCGATCATATTCTCCTGGAATGCATAGCATTGCGACAGGTATTTGTGAGCAGGGTATTCCTTCTCGTTCTCGTCGATCTCGAGATACAGCTCAAGAATATGAATGGACTGAGGCAAATTGCCCAGGTCATATTGATACATTACCCAGTTTCGATATACTGCAGACAGCAATCGCTTGAATGCAGACTGCTCACGCAGGTTCGGGTTTCGAATCTCGTCCAGGTGGTTGATGGCTCGAGTAAAATACGTTACCGCTTCCAGTTTGGCTTTTCGCTTCATTCGATTGATGCGACGCTCGTCCTGGGCCTTGCGGTCCACTACCTGCCAGTACCATTTCTCGTTTAGATGCTTGGCTTCTTCGGCCTGCTTTCTGTAGAGTTCCACTTCATCGCGCATTTTGATGATGGTGTTTACTCCGGATTGATACATGGACAGAGCCAGTCGGTATTTGTTGTTCGCAAATGCTTTGGAAAGCTGATGCAGTTCTGCAAATGCAGGATCGTAATCACGGTAGTCCGCATTTTTCCACAGTTCTTCTGCGCGCAGGTTTCGATCGCGAACAGCTTTTTGCTCATCGCTGAGCTGCGTTTCGTCTTCTTCCTCGGATACCAGTTCACCGGGAGTCGGTTCCAGAGGAGTTGGATTGGCCGGATTTGTTACGGTCGTATTATCTGTAGTGGGCTGTGCCTGCGCCAGTAGCGGGGCTCCCACAAACAAAAAGGCTAAAAGCAATACTGCTTTCTTCATATCTCGCACCTTACCTGTAGTTTTTTGAAAATCCCCCGAACAATGGTTCGGATTGGATTTTTCTCCTTTCACGGTATTCTATCGGGACTTTTTGGGTTCAAATCAACGATGCTCCATAAATATTTCCCGGAAATCTTTTTTTTCTTTTGCTCCAAAAGGCCTCTATAATCCATTCTATGGCATATATGACGGGTCCGACAAAGAGAAAAACGGCAGAAAATAAGGACGATAGCCTACGGAGCCGATTACAGGCAAATGCGCCCCATTACGGCGTGGAAGGCTGCCCGCAATGCCAGGGCCTGGGCCTGGTTTTTGACCCGCTGGCCGGCAAAATGGGGGCTTATGAGCTGTGCCAGTGCAACAAGGAGCGCTGCCAGTGCGGCGGGGAGCCTCCCTATCTCTATTTCGACGCAAAAAAGAACGGAATGGTGCCCTGCCCTGCTCGAGGCGCCTACATAGCGCTGGAAAGAATCCGTCGATTGAATGCCTCCTCCGGGGTGCCGGCCCGCTTCCAGAACCGATTTTTAGACACCATCGATGTAAAAGATCGTGGAATCAGCCTGCTCATTGCCCTGGACCATGCGGTGGAGACCATTTTTCAGTACGGACTGCGCAATCGACCGGATGCGCCTCAGTTGCAGGGATTGTATCTCTACGGCTCCACAGGTACGGGCAAGAGCCATATTGCATGCACGATCGTTAACGAGCTCATCCGGCTCTACCAGGTGGAGGCCCATTATGCAAAGATCAGTCGGGATATTTTGAATCGGATTCGAGAATCCTTTAACACAGCCAGCGATTCCTACGGAATGGGCGGCAGAATCGAAAAGGAGCTGGCTTCCCATGAGGCGCTGGTCATTGACGATTTTGGAGTGCACCGAGAAAGTCCCTGGGTGAATTCCACGCTTTATGACCTCATCGACAGCCGCTACGAAAGAAATCTGCTCACCATACTGACGTCGAACGAGCCCATGGATTCCTGGAAGGATGTATTTGGAGGCCGCGTTTATTCGCGTCTACGCCAGCTATGCATCGAAATCCATCTGGATGGGGACGATTATCGATTGAAAGATAGCCGATCCATTACATAAGTTCCCGCATGAGTTCCGGATCGTGGAACAGAGTCTATCTGTCTCTGGGCAGCAACCTGGGGGACCGAAAGGCCCATCTCTTACATGCCGAATACCTCCTGGAGCATAATCCAGAAATCCGAATTCTTCAGAAGGGACGGATTCTGGAAAACCCGCCCATGCTTGTGGAGGATCAGCCCGATTTTCTAAACCAGATCATAGAACTGGAAACCAGGCTTTTACCCTACGATCTTCTGGACACATTGAAAGAATATGAGATCGAAATTGGACGTCAGAAGCGAATCCGCTACGGCCCCAGGGAGATCGATCTGGATATCTTGAGCTACGGCGATCTGCGCATGGAATCGCAAACTCTGACCATCCCGCACCCTGCTCTGCGGGATCGACCGTATTTGAAGATTCTGCTTGCGGATTTCAACATTACACCAGAGGATTTGCTGCAGCAAGCCACCAGGAGCGAATTTTGAGAATACCGGTACTCGGAAAACTGTTTGGTCGAAAAAAGGAAGGGTATGCCTACCGAGTGTATCGAAGCATCCACTCGCAGCGTAGACGGGCGGGCATATTCTATTTCCCATTTCGCTGGTTGTTTCGCACGGCGGCCCGTATTCAGCATTCGGAGATCTCGGTCATTGGCCTGGAAAATGTTCCGCCGGATGGCTCCGTGCTCCTGGTAGGAAACCATCCAAATTCATTTCTGGATTACTTTAATCTACTCACCGTTGTGCGCCATCCCATCGCCACGGCAGCCAAAGATACACTTACCAATGTTCCGGTGGTGGGTCCTTTGATGCGCGATCATGCATTGTTCATTCCCATTGCACGAAAACAGGACCAGGCCCTCACCAGGGTTAGCGAAGAGGATAGGAAAGAAGCCAACGACAAGTCCATGCAAATGCTGGTCGATCATCTGGTGGACGGACGGCTATTCAACATTTACGCCGAAGGTCGATCCACCGATTCCAGAAAGCTAAATAAGATTAAGCTTGGATTCATGTTTGCGGTGATCCAGGCGGAAAAGCAGTTTAACTTCAGGCTTAATTTGAAAATCGTTCCGTACGGCTATTATTATGATCGGATCAACAAGTTCCAGAGCTCGGTTTGCCTCATTTTTGGTAAGCCATTCCGTGTGCGCGACCTGGTAGATATTCCCGACGATTACATGTCCTTGAGCGAATCCCGCCGCAACGATATGGAAAAGCGGATCATGGTAGAAGGGAAGCGCCGATTGGAAGCCAGCATTAACGACCTGATTATTTCTATCAACGATCTGAGCCTTATCGATATTATCGATGAGGCCACCGCGCTGCTCATCCTTACGCCGGTAAAATACATGAACTCATTCGGCAATATTCGGGAGAAATACAGATTGAGCAAGAATCTGTCGGATTGCTTCCAGCGCGCTGCTGGCAACGAGGATGGACGCAAGCGCCTGGAGACGCTAAAGGACACAATTCGTGCATATCGCAAAAAACTAAAGCAGGCCGGGTTACGCGATGCCGTCATACGACGCGAACGCTCCAAGACCGCCATGGGTTTTGGCATTCTGAGCGTAATCCAGGGACTGATTTTAATGCCTCTTATCATTCCAGGTTACATTACCAGTTTTCTTCCGCGCAGAGTAGCGGGCTGGATGCGAAAGTACATCATCGATATAAAGAAAAAGCCAAGAGTGGACGGCGACGAACAGGCCGTACTGGGCGCATTCTTCACTTCTCTGTTAAACTATCCGGCGCTGTCTGCGGCCGCTTACTGGGCATTGCAGAAATATGCCTGGCCCTGGCTTTCGGCCTGGGCGGCGCAATGGCCCGAGCAAAGCTTTCCGGCGGGTACCATTTCCTATCTTCTTGGAAATTTTCCTTCGCTGACGGCCGCCATCATTGCTGTTTTCACATTTTTCTTTTTGATCTGGCTCTGGGGGTTTTCTGTACGCCGCGGAAGACGATTTCGCACAGGTCTACGTTGGTTCGGGGACATGTTTGCGTCGGTCTTTCTGGCAAAAAAGCTGGAGCCATTCCGCGAAATGCGCTACCAGATCATCGATGAAATCGATGGCATTATGGAAGACTACTAAAGCCGGACGCCGACTTTACGGCCCTTCCTTCTTCCAATGGCCTTTTTGCCTTTACGGCCTTTGCGTCTTCCAACGGCCTTTTTGCCTTTAGGCCCTTTATGTCTTTCCCTGGTAGGGCCAGGGGTTCCCGCGCCAGGTTATGCTACTTTCGGAAAGGCTACAAAAAGGGGCCGTAAACTCTGACGAAGTATTTTAGACTTCGGATATCTTAGTCCGGGTAATAGCCGATATTTCCAGATCGGACTGATTTCCCGTCTTTAAATTCTTGATCCGAATCTTTCCTGCGGCCGCTTCTTCCGGGCCCATCACACCCGCATGCGAATGGCTTTTTTTCTCGGCCAATTCGAATTGCTTACCAAGCTTCCGATTTCCATCAAGAGACACCTCAACGGCTATGCCGGCGCGACGTAGAACATCGGCCGCCTTGCGGCTTTCTGCTTCCAGATCTTCGGAGAACAAAGTAAGGAATAGAGATATTTCGTCGGAGCCATCCGGACGCAATCCATGGGTTTCCAGGAAATCCTGGAGGGTAACATCGCCCATACCAAATCCCACCGCCGGAATGCTTTCTTTGCCAAACTGCGAAAGCAGTTTGTCGTAGCGGCCACCGCCAAAAAGAGCCCGTGCATTCTGCGGATCGGTATCGTTCATTTCGAATACGAGTCCGGTATAGTAATCGAATCCACGGACAATGCCCGGATCAAAGCGAAAGGACTTTGTGGACACGGAATCGGAAAGCCTGGTCTGGATTTCTTTGAGTTCGGACAGAATGGGGTTGGCATCGTCCAGACTAAGATTGTAAAATGCATCGATCTTCTTTTGTAAATCCTGGACACCGTACTGGCCGGCAAGATCCGAAACGGACTTTTGAAAGTCTTCTTCTTTCAGTTTCTCTTTCTTATCCAGCAATCGCCCCAGTCCGCGGAGCTGATCGCCGTCTAACTCCGGAAAATAGGAATCCAGCAGCCGCCGGTCGCTGAATCGAAGCAAGTAGTCCGAGTCCGCCGCACCGTAATCTTTCATGATCTCGCATGCCAGGCTGAGCACTTCCACATCGGCTGCTATGGACTCCGAACCAAGAAGATCCACGTTTAACTGATAAAATTCGCGCAATCGACCGCGACCGGGCCGCTCGTAACGCATAAAGTTGGCTATGCTGAACCACCGAAGCGGCAGCAAATAGCCTTGAGGTCGGGAACTTACCATGCGCGCCAGCGTGGGCGTCATCTCCGGACGGATGGCTACCTTTCGCTCACCACGGTCCGTAAAAATATAGAGCTGCTCGCTTACGATTTCTTCGGAGGACTTTCGCAGGTATAGATCCAGATATTCGAGAACGGGAGCGCCATATTCACGGTAGCCATAGCGTTCACAAACCTGACGCTGCACCT
>JAGRNC010000132.1 GCA_020440935.1 Leptospiraceae bacterium
ACAATACTGTTTACGAATTCGTAGCCTTTGCCCGCTTCATTGGGAGAGACACGAAGGTAGCAGTGACCATACTGGCCTCGACCACCGGTTTGCTTGATGTACTTTGATTCCACTTCCACTTGCTTGCGGATGGTTTCGCGATACGCAACCTGCGGCTTACCAACGTTTGCCTCAACCTTGAATTCACGTTTTAGACGGTCGACGATGATCTCCAGGTGAAGCTCACCCATTCCGGAGATGATAGTCTGCCCGGTTTCGTGGTCGGTCTTGACTTTGAACGTAGGATCTTCTTCTGCCAGACGAACGAGCCCCTGGCCCAGTTTCTCCTGGTCCGCTTTGGTCATTGGCTCAATAGCCAGGTCGATCACAGGATCCGGGAATTCCATACTTTCGAGAATAACCGGGCTATCTTCAGCGCAAAGGGTGTCCCCAGTAGTAGTATCCTTTAGACCTACGGCCGCGCCAATATCTCCGGAGAACACAACTTCGATTTCTTCGCGGTCATTTGCATGCATTTGTAGCAGTCGACCAACGCGCTCTTTCTTGCCTTTTGTTGCATTGAGAACGTAAGAACCTTTTGTGAGGGTTCCGGAATATACACGGAAGTACGTCAGTTTACCTACGTACGGATCACTTACGATTTTAAAGGCCAGGGCAGAGAATGGCTGTTCGTCGCCAGTCTTTCGAACCAGCTCTTTTTCAGGATCATCCACGTCGTGGCCTTTGATGTCGGGCACGTCCAGCGGAGATGGCATGTAATCGATAACTGCATCGAGCAGCGGCTGAACACCTTTGTTCTTGAAGGCAGTCCCGCAAAGAATGGGGAAAATCTTCATCTCAAGCGTACCTTTTCGAATGGCCCGCTTCAGTTCTTCGGTGGTTAACTCGCCCTCTTCCAGGTATTTCTCAAGCAGCTCATCATCGCACTCGGCGGCGCTTTCCATCAGCTTGGTGCGATACTCTTCGGCCTGGGCTTTGAGGTCTTCCGGGATGTCGGTGTAGTCGAATTTTGCGCCCAGCTCTTCGCCGGACCAGATAATGGCTCGGTTTTCTACCAGATCCACTACTCCCTGAAAATCGGCTTCGCTACCGATGGGAAGTTGAATGGGAACGCCGTTCGCGCCCAAACGATCGCGGATGGTACCGACACAATAGAAGAAATCGGCGCCCATACGGTCGAGCTTGTTAATAAAGCACATACGAGGGACGCGATAGCGGTCCGCCTGACGCCATACGGTCTCTGTTTGAGGCTCAACGCCGGCAACACCGTCGTATACGGCTACAGCGCCATCAAGAACACGAAGCGAACGCTCCACTTCCACGGTGAAGTCCACGTGGCCCGGAGTGTCGATGATGTTAATTCGATGAGAGTCCAGATTATGATCGGAGCCTTCCCAGAACGTAGTGGTGGCGGCAGAAGTAATAGTAATTCCCCGCTCCTTTTCCTGTTCCATCCAGTCCATGGTGGCCGCGCCTTCATGAACTTCCCCGATCTTGTAGGATCGCCCTGTGTAATAGAGAATACGCTCGGTGGTAGTTGTCTTACCGGCATCAATGTGCGCCATAATACCGATATTGCGCGTTCTCTCCAGTGTAATCTTGCGTTTCATAATAATTCCGGCTTACCAGCGATAATGACTGAATGCCCTGTTCGCCTCGGCCATTTTCCTTGTATCGTCTCGTTTCTTCACTGCTCCGCCCGCATTGTTGCGCGCATCTAGCAGCTCATCAGCCAGTCGCTCAGCCATAGAGTGACCTTTGCGTCCTCTGGCATAACTTACGATCCAGCGAATGGCGAGCGCCTGCATCCTTTCGGGACGCACTTCAACGGGAACCTGATAGGTTACCCCACCCACACGACGGGAGCGCACTTCCAGCGCTGGCTTTACATTGTCCAGGGCTTCGCGGAAGATCTCCACGCCTTCTTGACCGGACTTGTCTTTGATCCGATCCATGGCATCATAGAATACCCGCTCGGCGGTGGACTTTTTACCATCGTTCATAAGATAATTGATGAACTTGGTTACCACCTGATCGCCATAGCGGGCATCGGGGGCCACATATCGTTTCTGGACTGCTTGCTTTCTACGTGACATATAGAATCCTTACGCCTTGGGCCTCTTGGCTCCGTATTTGGAGCGCCCCTGACGACGCTTTTCTACGCCCAGCGTATCCAGCGCGCCCCGGATAATATGATAGCGAACACCTGGAAGGTCTTTTACCCTTCCGCCCCGCACCAGCACAACGTTGTGCTCCTGCAGATTATGTCCTTCTCCAGGAATATAGGCGGTAACTTCGATACCTGTTGTTAGTCGAACCCGAGCCACCTTTCTCAAAGCAGAGTTCGGCTTTTTCGGAGTGAATGTCATCACCCGCGTACAGACCCCTCTGCGCTGCGGACATGCCATTAGCGCTGGAGACTTGGTCTTCTTCTTCTGTTGTTTTCTTCCGTGACGGATTAACTGATTAATTGTTGGCATTCAGTTAATACACTCCCTTCGAGAATATAGTTCCCGGAATCCTTAAATACCTGGGTTAGACCCATAGAATTTCTCAAAACCGGTTAGAGCCGACAACTTGTGACCTCATCCTGTGAGACACAGTTTTGTCGGCTCGCACTGGAGCAGCTCAGGCTTCAGGCTCGAGAGACCACAAATGAAGGAGGCCCCCTCGCTGACAAGATCTATTCCTGCCAGGGCCTCCCCTTTCTGTGAAATCTTTCCGGGGGATAGCCGCTCGGCGCTCCCCCGTCCAAGCTTTGTTTTAGCCCTGAAAGCTCTCCTGCTGGGCCTGTCCCGCAGCGAGCTCTTCGGCTTCGCGGCGTTCCTTTTCCAGCTTTTGAATATCGCCGTATTCCTGGTAGAAGATCTCGACATCGCGATAATGCTTCAGGCCGGTTCCAGCCGGAATCAAATGACCGATGATGACGTTTTCCTTCAGACCAAGCAACGGATCCTTCTTTCCTTTAATGGCCGCATCGGTAAGAACCCGTGTGGTTTCCTGAAAGGATGCCGCCGAAATGAAAGAATCCGTGTTGAGTGAAGCCCGGGTAATCCCCAGAAGGATTTGCTTGGCTGTTGCCGGAACACCACCTTCCGACTCCACTCGTTCGTTTTCATCTTTGAAACTGAACCGATCCACTTGCTGGTGGGCCACAAAGCTTGTGTCACCGGGATCGTCCACTTCCAGCTTGCGCAGCATCTGCCGCACAATGATTTCAATGTGTTTGTCGTTGATATAAACGCCCTGCAGACGATATACCTCTTGCACTTCGTGCACGAGAAATTCATGGAGTGCGTTAATACCTTTAATCCGCAGAATATCGTGCGGATCCAGCATACCCTCATCGAGCATGTCACCGGCCTTCACATAGTCGCCGTTACGAACCCGTAATCGATTGGAAACGGGAATGGCAACTTTGATGCGGTCCGAATCTTCCATGTCCGGGACGATGTAGAAAATACGCTTTTCTTTCACCACTTCGTTGTGGTCTTCGATGCGGCCATCTATTTCGGCCAGAGTTGATGCCTCTCGCGGACGGCGAGCTTCGAAAAGCTCTTCCACTCGAGGGAGACCACCGGTAATATCCCGGGTTTTCTCGGCTGCGGCCGCGATTTTGTAGAGTACATCCCCAGGCTGCACGGACTGGTCGTGTCTTGCCATAACCACTGCATTGGGCGGTACCGAATATTCGTCCGATCCAATGAGCATACGCGGGTTCAGGCGCTCACGACGGTATTCGATGAGTCGGTAGTTACCTTCTTCATCTTTCTTGAGGTTCTTGTCCTCTTCAATGTCTACGAACTTCACTTTGCCGGAGTTATCGGCTACTACCACTTCGTTGTAGGGGTCAAACGTAGCGATGGGATCGTTGGGATCTACCACCACGCCTTCTTCGATGGCCAGCACCGAACCGATGCGCACCGGAATAGAAGTCGTCTCCCCTTCGATAAAGAAGTTGTCTCCAGAAATCCGAACGGTTCCGGCCGCTTCGGCCGTTACTGGCTTTTCCTCGCCATCGTATCCAGTAGCAATTACTTCACCGGGCACAACAACCTGGGCATCTTCAACTTTAAGGCCGATCATCTTACCGGTTTCCAGTACCTGGTTGATGCGGCTTAGATTAATACTTCCGCGTGTGGAGAACACTCGCTCGCCGTCGGAGCGCTTCACAACGCGACCCGAGATGGAGTTCACTCGAGCTCGGTATGGAAGCTTGTGTACGTTCTCTTTTACCTGCAGGTTTGTGGCCACACCACCAACGTGGAAGGTACGCATGGTAAGCTGCGTTCCGGGCTCTCCAATGGATTGGGCCGCAATGGTTCCCACTGCCTCGCCCATTTCCACGGGCTTGAGCCGACCCAGGTCCATACCATAGCAGTTCGCACAAATACCGTGGCGAGTCTCGCAGGTCAGTGGCGACCGAATGTTGATCGATTCAATCCCCATGGAGTCGATCTGGCGACCGTACTCGCGGTTAAGCAGAGTATTTCGAGCAATCACCACGTCGCCGCTCACCGGATCCTTGATGTCTTCGGCCACAACGCGACCAAAAGCTCGATCCCCGAGGGTGATCTTGACTTTATCCCCTTCTTTTACGGGGGTCATGATGACGCCTTCCAGTGTACCGCAATCGGTTTCGGTAACGATTACATCCTGGGCTATGTCCACCAATCGACGTGTAAGGTAACCCGCATCAGCAGTCTTCAGCGCCGTATCCGCCAGACCCTTTCGAGCGCCGTGGGTGGAGATAAAGAATTCCAGAACTCCCAATCCTTCGCGGAAGTTGGATCGGATCGCGAGCTCGATAATGTCGCCATTGGGTCGAGCCATCAATCCCCGCATACCGGCCAGCTGCCGGATCTGGGCGCGAGAGCCCCGGGCGCCGGAAGCGGCCATGGTATAGATTGGATTGAATCCATTTTGATCCTGTTCCAGTTCGGAGAACATGGATTCGGTGATGAGATCGTTCGTTCGAGTCCAGATCTCGATTACCTTTTTGTATCGTTCGTCGTTGGTAATTACGCCGCTTTTGTAGGCCTTGGTTACATCGGTAACTTCTTTGTTCGCTCCAGCAATCAGGTCCTGTTTCTTAGGAGAAACCTGGATGTCCGAAATTGCGATGGAGGGCGCAAAAATCGTAGCATAATGGAAGCCCAGCTCTTTCACTCGGTCCAGCATATGCACGGTGGCCCCGGCGCCGTAGCGGTCGTATACTTCGGCAATAATTCTGGTAATCTCTTTGTCAGAAACGCCCCGGTTTACGTAGGCGTAGCCTTCGGGCATTACCGAGTTGAAGATTACCCGGCCCGGAGTGGTCTGCAGCAGACGATCCTGATGGATTACAGAAACGCGAGCCCGCAGCCCCACCGACCCAACGCTTAGAGCATAATGAATTTCGTCGAGATTCGAGAAGATTTTGCCTTCGCCTTTGTCGCCTTCCAGCTGCGAGGTCATAAGGTAAATCCCCAGAACCATATCCTGCGATGGAGATACTACAGGAGCCCCGTTCGCGGGGTTCAGCAGATTGTGCGGAGAAAGCATCAGCATCCACGCTTCTAGCTGTGCTTTGGGCGACAGCGGAACGTGAATAGCCATCTGGTCGCCGTCGAAGTCGGCGTTAAATGCCTTACAAACCAGAGGATGCAGTTTGATGGCTTTTCCTTCTACCAGAGTAGGAAGGAATGCCTGGATCCCCAGTCGGTGCAGCGTAGGCGCACGGTTAAGCATTACTGGATGCTCTTTAATTACTTCGTCCAGTGCCTCGAAGACTTCTTTCTCTTCTGCTTCTACTTTCTTTTTGGCCGATTTGATATTTGGCGCCAGGTCCAGATCCACCAGGCGCTTCATGATGAATGGCTTGAACAGCTCCAGCGCCATTTTCTTGGGAAGACCCATCTGATGGAGTTTCAGTTCGGGTCCGATGACAATCACGGAACGTCCGGAGTAGTCCACGCGCTTTCCAAGAAGGTTCTGGCGGAATCGACCGGATTTACCTTTCAGCATATCCGAAAGGGATTTTAGCGGTCGGTTTCCTTTGCCTTTTACCGAGCGTTTACGGCGGCTATTGTCGAAAAGAGCATCCACTGCCTCTTGCAGCATTCGCTTTTCGTTTCGAACGATTATGTCCGGCGCTTTGAGTGCCAGCAGGCGCTTGAGTCGGTTATTTCTATTAATAACGCGACGGTACAGGTCGTTGAGGTCAGACGTAGCAAAGCGGCCGCCTTCCAGCTGAACCATGGGGCGAAGCTCGGGAGGGATAACCGGAGTTACGTCCAGCATCATCCACTCGGGACGGTTACCTGATTCACGAAGGGCTTCCAGCACTTCCAGGCGCTTCAGCAGTCGACGATCGGATGCTTTCAGGCCTTCGGCGATCTTCTGACGAATTTCGCGGATCTCTCCGTCTACATCGATGCGAGACAGAAGCTCTTTTACCGCATCCCCGCCGATCATAGCGACGAATTTATCGCCATACTCGTCCAGGTATTCGTAATGCTCCTCTTCGTCGATGAGCTCGCCGCGTTCGCGGCCCGAATCGGAAGGATCGATGATTACATAGCGCTCGTAATAAAGAACACTTTTGAGCTGATTGATGGTCATGTTCAAAAGCAGGCCCATGCGACTGGGCACGCTTCTGTAATACCAGATATGCGCTACAGGAGTGGCCAATTCTACGTGACCCATTCTTTCGCGACGCACTTTGCTGTGGGTTACTTCGACGCCGCAACGGTCGCAGATAACGCCTTTGTACCGGATGGACTTGAATTTACCGCAGTAGCATTCCCAGTCTTTGGTGGTTCCAAAGATTCGCTCGCAGAAAAGACCTTCGCG
>JAGRNC010000133.1 GCA_020440935.1 Leptospiraceae bacterium
CCAGTCCAGATTCCAGCAGTTGCCTGGTTCCCATTCGGCGGTCTCTAAGCGGAGCTGGCAGAGCATCCAGAAATTCAAAGATTTCCTCATTTCCCTTTTTTCCCCGCACACGAACCCGATCGATCCGGCGTACGCGAAATCGTTCTCGATTGTTCAGTGCAGACACGGTTTTTCCGCTCAGAAGAACCGGTGTGCGATACATCTTAGTCAACGATTCCAGCCGCGAAGCTACGTTCACCGTGTCGCTAATCACTGTGCCTTCCATTCGATTGGGCCCGCCGATGGTTCCGAGCATAAGCAGGCCGCTGTTGAGCCCGGCCCCCACTGCAATGGGGATCTGTCCCATTTCCACGCGCTGGCGATTATAGTCTTCCAGCTGCTGCATCATATCCAGCACTGCCTGAACGGCATCGTCCGCACCGCCCGGAAAGAGCGCCATGATAGCATCGCCTATATACTTATCGATAAACCCTTTATGCTGGCGGATGCTTGGTTCCATGCGTCCCAGGAATCCATTCACAAAGTTAAAGTTTTCCTGCGGTGTCATGGTTTCGGAAAGGGTTGTGAACGATCGAATGTCCATGAAAAGAACGGACATTTCCCGTTGCACCTGGTCGCCCAGATGAACGTCCACAATGCTGTCTTTTTCCAGGAGCCGCAGGAATTCGTGCGGCACAAACCTGGAGTAGGAATGGTTAATAACTTCCAGGTTCTGGTATAGCCGAGCGTTGTCGATGGATACGGCCGCCTGGCTGGCAAGCATTGCAACGAGCTCCACTCGATCGGGGGTAAACGCTCCCGCCGCCAGGTCATTCTCCAGATAAACGATTCCGCGTAGCCGACCTTGATCTACGAGCGGCGCTGCCATTGCAGATCGAGGTTTTCGAATCTGAAAATTAGCATCGGATTGGAATGGATCGGATCGGTTCTTCTCATCGAAGGAAATGGTCTCTCTGATTCGAGCACAGTACTGGATAGCCTGAGCCGGCAGATTGCTCTGCACCAATGGTTCAGGGGCATTGTCGGAATCTTCGATGCTGGTCCGAGTGCTTTCTCCTTCGCTCCGTTTCTCTACCGATCCGCGGGCATGCACAAAAAGCTGCTCATCGTCCGATGCCAGAAGTAATGCGCCTCGGGTTGCCCCGGCGCTTTCAATCAAGATTTCCATGAGCCTCTCCAGAAGCCTGGAAAGTACGATTTCTCCAGAGATGGCCCGCGATGCTTTCAACACGCTGTCCAGGTCCAGCTGCGAACCTGTGTCGCTGCCGGAGGAAGATGTATCCACGGTGGTCGCCGATGTGCTGGTGACCGATTGAGTACGAATGGCGCCTCGAATCGTGGGAAACTCTTTGAGCAATGCCTTTGCTTTGCTTTCGGCGCCCCATCGTTCATAGGCAGCCCGCGCTATGGTCAGAAGCCCTTCGGCTGCGCGCCGTTGCCCGGAGCCAAGATAGAAACGCGCGGCCATTTCGCTGGCCAGAGCTTGCATGGGCACGTGGCCGCCAATTTCTTCCAGAGCCTGTTCGTAATACTGAGCCGCCTGGACTTCCGATTTCTGGACTCTGGCAATCTCGGCCTGAATGAGTAAATACTTGGGAGAAAAATAGCGAGGGGATCCCTTCTTCCATTTTCGTAGCTTTCGTTGGTTCTTTCGTGCGCGTCGCAATCCCTGTAATCGATTGGGGCCCTGGAGCCACGCTACAGAATCCAGAAAATAGAACAAAGGTACGTAGGTGGTGCCCAGGCCTCCTTCCATATATGGCTGCGCCAGTCCTGCAAGCTCCCGCGCCTTTTCGAAATTGCGAAAGTAAACGGCAAGCAAGAGCCTGGTAACGTAAAGAGTAAACAGAACACTTTTGTCATTTGCGGCTTCGTGTTTGGGCCTTTCGATTTCCTCATTGTATATTTCTCCATCCAGATCCCAGGGGCGGTCGAGGACCGTTCGAAAATTGCGGGTTGCCTGATACAAGATATGCTGCAAAAATTCTGGCGATGCCTGCTTGAGCCGATGGATTCCACGGGCGAAGGCTGTCATCTCGCGTTCCGTTTCTTCCAGACTGCGGCCAGAAAAGAACAGATAATAGGAAGACATAAAGGCCGAATGCGCGGCAAACTCATGATCCCCGGTATCCAGACCCAGTCGATATGCCTCTTGAAGTTTTCTTGCCTGCGCTGAGTAATCGCTCCTCCAGGAACGGATGAATCCTTCCACAAAAAAGATGCCCTTGGTTCGCACCTCATCGCTGGGGTATTGGTCCATGACATCGTAGGCTACTTCGCCATATTTGAGCGCGCTGTCAAAGTCCAGAAGGATTCCAGCATGCACTACGCCATAGCTTGCATAGCCCAGAGTTGAGATGCCGGTGTTACCATATTTTAGCGAGAGGCGCAAGTATGCGTAAACAATGAGCGGATACAAATTGGGCATCGCGAAATATGCGCTGGATTGAATACGGGCCAAAAGGTTCATAGCCGCTAATTTATATTTGTCCGTCATCGCCGGAAGTCCGGCCAGGTATTTGCGATCCTTCCCGGCCATTCTTGCCTTGGTGCGAGCCAGTCCTGCCAGAATATGCCCCATGGTCGGCTTACTCGGCAAGCGCACGCCCAGGGCCTTCAGAATCGGCAGCGCCAGCGCAATGGCCTCCAGTGGCCGGTTGGTGGACATCAAAGCCAGGATGCGAATTTCCTCGATCTGGGCCTTCTCCAGAAGGTCTTTGCAATTCTCCAGAGCCTTCGCACAGAGCTCTTCCATGCGTTCCTGGTTACCGGTTAGAAGGGAGACTTCCGCACCTACAATGTGCAGACCCATAGCCAGTTTGTAATGCGACTGAAACGCAGTTTCCTGCTCTTCCAGAATGCGAAGACCCTCCATTGCATAGCCAAAGGCAGGAAGATAGGCCGCGCTGTTGCGGGCCCTCCGGGCCGCGTACAGGGTACATTGCGCGATAATCAATCGTGCTTCCGGGGCCTCGCTTAGACTCAATCCTTGGATCAAATGATTTGTGACTTCGTAAACCAGATCATTGGATTCCAGGTTCTTCAGGCCTGTTTTTTCCAGGAGTCCGGTCCCCAGGGCAAGGTGGATGGCCGCTCGCTCCTTATCGTCCAGTAAATCATAGGCCGCTTGCTGGACTCGGTCGTGCACAAAAGCATAACGAATACTGGCCGCCAGTTCTTCATCGATGCTGGCTACAAATTTGTAATCCTCCGATAAAGGAATGATGAGTTCCTCTTCCATGGCGGGCCAGAGATGCCGTGAGGCCTCTTCGACTCCGATGGATGCCATTGTTGCAATCTCCGCCAGGTTGAAACGGGACCCGGCGCAGGAAGCGAGTTTGAGCATTTCTACTGTGTCCGGGGCCAGTCGCTTGATCTTTCCGGCCACCAGCTCAACAACGTTTTCGGTCATCTCCCGGCTTTGTACGGCTTCTTCGAAGTAGGCCCATTTCCTGTGCGAACTGTCGAATTCCAGCAATCCCTCTTCGTACAGCGCCTTTAGAAATTGATTGATGAAGAAAGGGTTTCCTCTGGTCTTATTGGTCACGATTTCGGCCAGCCCTCGAACATCGTCCGCGCTCTGGTTCAGAGTGTCCGCCACAAGGGTTGTTATGTCGGCGCTCAGCAGAGGTCCCAGGGTGATTCTTTCGAGGGGAACGCCTTCTTTTTCCAGCTCTCGCGTCTCAAGCATCAGTGGATGCGCATCGTCCACTTCATTGTCGCGATAGGCGCCGATTATCAGAGTGTTTCGCCCTTCCGGATCGCTCAGAAGAAAGGAAAGCAATTTTAAAGAAGGCGGATCCGCGCGCTGCAGATCGTCCAGGAAAAGGACGATGGGTTGATCGGCGGCCATGTTGCGCAGTAGATTCTGCATGGCTCTGAAAAACCGATTCTCGGCTTCTGCCGATGGGAGTCGCATCGGTTCCGGTTGCGGACCGAGAAGAAGCTTCAATTCTGGAATGACCTCGGCCAGAACGGCGCTGTTGGCATCCAGTGCTTCGCTGAGCCGATTGCGCCAATGACTGATCTCGTCTTCCTCCCCCGAGAGCACCTGCCGGATGAAGTCGGCGAACGCCTGGGCAACCGATGCGTACGGGGCGCTTCGGTTAAACTGGTCAAACTTACCCTGAATGAAGTAGCCTCTCCGGGCAACAATGGGCCGATGCACCTCCTGGATGAGCGCGGTCTTTCCGATTCCCGAGTAACCGCCCACCAGCAGTAGCTGGGGTCTATTTTTCTGCGTCCGCTCAAAGACTTCCAGAAGCTGTCGGGACTCCGTATCGCGGCCGTAAAACCGATCCGGAATATGAAAGCGGTCAGAAAAATCTTCCAGACCAGGTTCAAAGTCCGATAGAATCCCATTGTTCGATTCTTCCTTGCATCGCTGCAAATCCAGTCGCAATCCAGTGGCGCTTTGATAGCGATCCTCCGCGCTCTTTGCCAGGAGTTTTAGCAGGATTTTTGAAAGGGCCGGCGGGATTTCGGGACGGAGTTCTATAGGCGAACGCGGCATCCGAGCTATATGACTGTGCACCAGTTCCATTCGATCTTTGGCCGTGGATTCAAATGGCGCCGACCCCGTTATTAGATGGTATAACGTCGCTCCCATCCCGTAAAGGTCGCTTCGATAATCCACCGGCCGATTCATTCGTCCAGTCTGCTCGGGGGCCATATAAGCCAGGGTACCTTCTAAAACGTTTGGATTTCGAATGGAAGGTGTTTCTCTACTCAGGGCGGCCGCCACACCAAAATCAATGAGTCTGAGCTCTCCGGCATCATTTCGAACTACGTTTGCCGGGCTGATGTCTTTATGAATGACTCGCCGTTGATGCACACTTTCCATGGCCTCGGCCATTTTGCAGGCAATGTCGAGACAGGTGGGTAGGTCCGGAAGCCCGCGTCGCATCAATCGCGCAAGGCTTTCCCCTCCAATATCTTCAAGCACCAGAGCAAGTCCATCGCCTTCGATCAGGTCCAGTGCTTTGATTACTCGTGCATCTCGAAGTCTGCTCAAAAGTTCGAACTCGCGACGCAACCGGTGGAATTGGTCCCTGGTCGAATCCTGCCGCGCCAGTTTAATGATCACATTGCGATCGTCCTTGCGGGCTCGCATCACCACGGCGGACCGACCCTCGCTTATATGTTCCAGTATTTCGTAGTCGGTAATACTTGTATTCATAAATGAACGAACTCACAAATGGATTACGGAATGTAATCCAGACCTATAAGGAATTCATTAAGTTCGAATGCGGATCTGGTACCTTCAAGAAATAATTTGCTCCGGATTCCGGGTAAACTATCCGCTGCAATATGTCCCCTGGATGGAATGGCCCGCTGCAATGGGTCGCTACTCAGCCCAGCAACGGTGTAGCGCCCGTTCCGATCCAAAAATTGGTTGCCTGCATCGCTAACTTTTCGCTTAGCTGAATCCATGTGGCGTCGCGCACCTAGAAGCGCAGGTTGTCTAATCCTGACTGCTGTAGCGTTCCGGCTGGTTTTCTGCCCGGTAGGGCTATGCGCCGAATCAGCTCCGCGAGCGGACGCTACCAGACATCAAGCCCCTATGACAATGCCGGGTATGGATTGTCATAGCGACGGAATAGCCGGAAAGGGAAGGGAAGCTCAGAAGAAGAAGTCGAGTGGGCACCATTCTACCGATTGCTGTAAAGACCACCCCGCCGTGGACGCTGGCACCGGCTTCTATGTGGCCCCTGTGGTGGCCATCGAAATAGCGCCGTTTTCTGTATCCACCGTCCGACCGGTTGCCCTTTCGCTTCCCGGGCCAGGTACTCCTGGCTTACCGCCGCCCAATACAGGCCCAAGACTGCATCTCCAAATAGCTCACCTTCTAAATTAAGAACTCTGCAATCGAATTAATTCTATTGCAGGAGTCTTACTATGTCTTTACACAGATGCGGAAAATTTCCGCGGCCTTTTCGATCCAATCGAAGAGGACTGATCACAGCAAATCTTGTGCTGGCGATGTTGGGCGCTTTGTCGGCGCAATGGGCCGAAGGAACCGAGTCATCCAGCCCTCCGCTTCCCTCGGGAAGTTACGAAGGAATGCTATTCCAATTAATGGAGTCCCATCCGTCGGTGGCGCAATATAAAATGCGTCAGTCCGCCCAGGAGGCGCGCGCCACATTCAAGGATTTTGTTTACCCCGATCCCGAGGTAAAAGTCACCACCGGCAAATCCGATCAAACCCAGGCCGGATATCCCACTACGTATCAAAACAAACGTTCCCAGAGCTACGAGGTTCAGGTAACGCAACCCATACCATTTCCTGGAAAACTGACAGCCGAAGCAAACGTGCAGGAGTATCGGGCCAACGAAGCGCGCTACATGTATCAGCTCGGGCTCAATCGAAGCATTGCCAGAATGCTTGCATTGATTTCCAGTTATCATCGGTCCAATGCAAGTTTGCGACTGACGCAGGAGTTGGCCGGGGCGGCCGGCGCTCTGGAAGGCATCGCGCGAGCTCGCTATGGCGCCGGCACCGGTTCGCTTTCGGATGTATCGCTGGCGCGGGTTCAGGCCGACACTTATCGCGAAAAGGTGGCTATGTTCAAAGGCGATCGGGATGCGGCTATGGACCAGCTGCGGTATTTTGCAGATGAGGAAGGCCGGCTGCAGAAGTTTCTGGAGGAATCCAGTTTTCGCAAATACTTGAGTAGCGTCGCTGACCGATCCTATACTCTGGACGAGCTTCCTGTCGTACAGCGAATCAAGGCTGTGCAGGATCAATCCGAGTCTGCCGATACCCTGGCTCGCTTACAGTACCTACCCGACATGGGTGTTTTCGCCTCTTAC